>NZ_KV794152.1:146049-232825 GCF_001808665.1 Streptococcus sp. HMSC070B10
TAAACCAGTTGTAACGATTAAACCAGTTATTCCAACTAAACCAGTTTCTCAAGTGAAACCTGTTAAATTAGTAAGTCACAATAGACAAGTCTCAACTATCAAGCCTTCAATTAGCAATGATAAAATTGAGAAAGCTACATCAATTGCAATACATCATTCCAATATAGAAGCTAAGCATGAGAATAAAACACTAGCTGGAAGTAGTCAACAAGTGCTTTTAGCTACAGTCAACAAAGAAGGAAAACAATTACCAGCCACTGGTGAGAATAACATGATTTCTATTATTCTAAGTATTTCAGGAATTTCTCTCTTATTGTCAGTTATCGGACTTGCAACTTTTTCAAAAAGTGAGTAGAGAATACAATACATCTTTCTATAGTTTTTGATTTACAGTATGTTACAATTCTGATATAATAGTCATCAGGAAAGAAAGTCTTATGGCGTTCTTCAAGCGAGCTTGGAATAGTGGGAGCCAAGTGGGACAAAATAAAGAGCTGGCGCTTTCTGTAGTATTTTCAAAAACAATGAAGTAATAAATTAGGGTGGAACCGCGTTTCTGACGCCCCTAGTCGCAAGGCTTGGGTGTTGAAATTCGGTTCTTTTTGATTTTGAACCTGAGTCTTCTTTCAAGAAAATCAGTCTGTGATTTTCTATACAGTCCTACTGCTTTAGGTCTGTTTAAGCTAGAAGCAGTACTAACTCGTCTTTCCTCGTAAAATCGACGAGGCAGACTCGTGTCGCAAGTAATTTATAGAAAAAGGAGTAAATAATGTCTAAAAAATTGACTTTCCACTGCATCAGTGGCAGAGACCTCCTTACAGTCGGACTGCCCCACGCTCAGCACTAGAGTGCCTGAGCTAGACGCAGTACTAACTCGTCTTGCCTCGTATAATCAACAAGGCAGACTCGTGTCGCAAAAAATCATTTTTTATTAAGGAGTATTCAATGTCTAAAAAATTAACATTTCAAGAAATTATTTTGACTTTGCAACAATTTTGGAATGACCAAGGTTGTATGCTTATGCAGGCTTATGACAATGAAAAAGGTGCGGGAACCATGAGTCCGTACACTTTCCTTCGTGCTATCGGACCTGAGCCATGGAATGCAGCGTATGTAGAGCCATCACGTCGTCCTGCTGACGGTCGTTACGGAGAAAATCCTAACCGTCTTTACCAACACCACCAATTCCAGGTGGTCATGAAGCCATCTCCATCAAACATCCAAGAACTTTACCTTGAGTCTTTGGAAAAATTGGGAATCAATCCTTTGGAACATGATATTCGTTTCGTTGAGGACAACTGGGAAAACCCATCAACTGGTTCAGCTGGTCTTGGTTGGGAAGTTTGGCTTGATGGGATGGAAATCACTCAATTTACTTATTTCCAACAAGTCGGTGGACTGGCAACTGGCCCTGTGACAGCTGAAGTTACCTATGGTTTGGAACGCTTAGCTTCTTATATTCAGGAAGTGGATTCTGTCTATGATATTGAATGGGCTGATGGTGTAAAATACGGAGAAATCTTCATCCAGCCTGAGTACGAACACTCAAAATATTCATTTGAAATTTCGGATCAAGAAATGTTGCTTGAAAACTTTGATAAGTTTGAAAAAGAAGCTGGTCGCGCCTTGGAAGAAGGATTGGTACACCCTGCCTATGACTATGTTCTCAAATGTTCACATACCTTTAACTTGCTTGATGCACGTGGTGCCGTATCTGTAACAGAGCGCGCAGGCTATATCGCTCGTATTCGTAACCTAGCCCGTGTCGTAGCTAAAACCTTTGTCGCAGAACGCAAACGCCTAGGCTATCCACTTTTGGATGAAGCAACACGAGCTAAACTCTTAGCAGAAGACGCAGAATAAAGAGAGTGACAAATTACGAAAATGGGCGAACAGAGTGAGCCCTGAGCCAGTTGCCGTAGTGATGAAGGTATCCTTAGTGAAACTAAGGATACTAGGCAAAATTGGAGACTTTTGGCTCCAATTTTAGCAATGAAACAACGAAGTTGGTTGCTTGCGTGCCAATCACATAAGGCAAACTGGAAAATAAAAAGATATTTTTCGGAGAAAAAACATGACAAAAAACTTATTAGTAGAACTCGGTCTTGAAGAATTACCAGCCTATGTTGTCACACCAAGTGAAAAACAACTAGGCGAAAAAATGGCAGCCTTCCTCAAGGAAAACCGCCTGTCTTTTGAAGCCGTTCAAACCTTCTCAACACCACGTCGTTTGGCTGTTCGTGTGACTGGTCTAGCAGACAAACAGGCTGATTTGACAGAAGATTTCAAGGGTCCAGCAAAGAAAATTGCCTTGGATAGTGATGGGAACTTCACCAAAGCTGCTCAAGGATTTGTCCGTGGAAAAGGCTTGACTGTTGAAGATATCGAATTCCGTGAAATTAAGGGTGAAGAATATGTCTATGTCACTAAGGAAGAAATTGGTCAAGCAGTTGAAGCCATTGTTCCTGGTGTTGTGGATGTCTTGAAGTCCTTGACTTTCCCTGTCAGCATGCACTGGGCTAACAACATTTTTGAATATATCCGCCCTGTTCACACTTTAACTGTTCTTTTAGATGAAGAAGAGTTTGATTTGGATTTCCTTGATATCAAGGGAGGTCGTGTGAGCCGTGGTCATCGTTTCTTGGGGAAAGAAACCAAAATTCAGTCAGCTTTGAGCTATGAAGAAGATCTTCGTAAGCAGTTTGTAATTGCAGATCCACGTGAACGTGAGCAAATGATTGTTGACCAAATTAAGGCAATCGAGGAGAAAAATGGTGTACGTATCGAAATTGATGCGGATTTGCTGAACGAAGTCTTGAACTTGGTTGAATACCCAACTGCCTTTATGGGAAGTTTTGATGCCAAATATCTTGAAGTTCCAGAAGAAGTTTTGGTGACTTCGATGAAAGAGCACCAACGTTACTTTGTTGTTCGTGATCAAGATGGTAAACTCTTGCCAAACTTCATTTCTGTTCGTAACGGAAACGCAGAGTATTTGGAAAATGTCATCAAAGGAAATGAAAAAGTTTTGGTAGCTCGTTTGGAAGACGGTGAATTCTTCTGGCGTGAAGACCAAAAATTGGTGATTTCAGATCTTGTTGAAAAATTAAACAATGTCACTTTCCACGAGAAGATTGGTTCCCTTCGTGAACACATGATTCGTACGGGTCAAATCGCTGTACTTTTGGCAGAAAAAGCAGGTTTATCAGCTGATGAAACAGTTGACTTAGCCCGTGCAGCTGCTATTTACAAGTTTGACTTGTTGACAGGTATGGTTGGCGAATTTGACGAGCTCCAAGGCATTATGGGTGAGAAATATGCCTTTCTTGCTGGGGAAACTCCAGCAGTGGCAGCTGCTATTCGTGAACACTACATGCCTACATCAGCCGAAGGAGAACTTCCAGAGAGCAAGGTTGGAGCCATTCTAGCTATTGCAGACAAATTGGATACGATTTTGAGTTTCTTCTCAGTAGGCTTGATTCCATCAGGTTCTAATGACCCTTATGCCCTTCGTCGTGCGACTCAAGGTGTGGTTCGTATCTTGGATGCCTTTGGTTGGCACATTGCTATGGATGAGCTGATTGATAGCCTTTATGCTTTGAAATTTGACAGCTTGACTTATGAAAATAAGACAGAGGTTATGGACTTTATCAAGGCTCGTGTTGATAAGATGATGGGCTCTACTCCAAAAGATATCAAGGATGCCGTTCTTGCAGGATCAAACTTTGTTGTGGCGGATATGTTGAAAGCGGCAAGTGCTCTCGTAGAAGCAAGCAAGGAAGAAGACTTCAAACCATCTGTTGAATCACTTTCACGTGCCTTTAACTTGGCTGAGAAGGCAGAAGGATCCGACACGGTTGATCCAGCTCTCTTTGAAAATGAAGAAGAGAAAGCCTTGGCAGAAGCGGTAGAAACACTCGTTTTATCAGGATCTGCAAGTCAGCAATTGAAACAGCTCTTTGCGCTTAGTCCAGTTATTGATGCTTTCTTTGAAAATACTATGGTTATGGCCGAAGATCAGGCTGTCCGTCAAAATCGTTTGGCAATCTTGTCTCATTTAACTCAAAAAGCAGCTAAACTTGCACGTTTTAACCAAATCAATACCAAATAAAAATCTGTTAAACGGATTAAATCTTATCATAAAGGAGAGAAATATGGATCCTAAAAAAATTGATCGTATTAACGAGCTTGCCAAAAAGAAAAAAACAGAAGGCTTGACACCAGAAGAAAAAGTGGAACAAGCTAAACTACGTGAGGAGTACATCGAAGGTTATCGTCGCTCTGTTCGTCACCACATTGAGGGAATCAAAATTGTGGACGAAGAAGGAAACGATGTTACACCAGAAAAACTACGCCAAGTTCAACGTGAAAAAGGATTACATGGTCGTAGTCTCGATGATCCAAATTCATAATAAGTATTCTTTCTTTTAACAAAGATAGATGAAATAATAACTAAAAAACTAGCAGACAAAAACTGCTAGTCTTTTTTTTGCTAAAAAAGGAACCAAGATGGTTCCTAAAATGATTAGTTACTTGCTCCAGATGTAGCGTCAGCGCCACTACCGTGACCTCCAGCATCACCTGCATCAGAAGCTCCAGATGTGGCATCTGCTCCGCCATGTCCTCCAGCAGGAGCTGCAGCATTTCCACCAACTAGACGTTGACCAGTTGTATTGAGGTACCAGTCAAGCCATGGTTGGAAATTAAAGATAATTTCATTAATTCCAGCATATGAACCATCTGGGTAGTACATTGCTTGGTAATTATGGGTATTAATAACACCTTCAGGTGTTCCTGGCACAATTGTACGGACATATTCTTGATCCCCGTTACGCAATACGCCGACAACCCATTCAACGTTTTTCATTCTAGAATCTGGCAATGTACCGTGTACTGTTCCTAATCTATTTCCTGATTGAGCACGGACACGTTTACCAAACATTGTATCTGGGTCTTGGTGTGCGTTATTAAAGTACAAGAATTGATTATTATCATCTGCAAATGTCAATTCAAATGGCATTGCTTTCAAGAACATGTCAAGTTGGTTAACTGTCAAGATACCGTGGTCTAATTTAACGTAAGTATCTCCAGAAACAGCTCCAACAAGTTCAGCAGCTTTTTCTACCCATTCAGGATCATCTGGATCAACACCTTGGATAGTAGTTGCAATTGAATTTGTACAATATAAATCTTCTGGCTCAATTGGTTTTGGTTTTTTCAATTTTGAAACGACTCCCACATATTTTACAAAGTTGTCCAAGCATGTTTCAAGGAAATTAACAGTTCCTTCATTCGTGATATTTCCATTAACATCAAAAGCTTCTTTAGCTTTACCAAGAAGGAATTCATTTCCTGGAAGAGTGTAGGCATTGACACCTGGAGCGTCAAGAATCTTACGAAGGTGAACTTGGGCACGAGAAGTACCTTGGTCGTAGTAAGAAGCTCCCACAATCATGACTGGTTTGTTTTCAAATGGATGAACCTCGTATGAAAGCCATTCAAGAACTGATTTAAGAGAAGCTGAGATTGTGTGGTTGTGCTCAGGAGTAGCAATAATGACACCATCAGCACGCGTAATTCTGTTATACAAGAGACGCAATTGGAAGCTTTCGTCCCATTTTTCGTCTTGGTTAAACATTGGAACTTCATCAATTTCGAGAACTTCTAATTCAAATTTGAGTTTGAAGTGACGACGGATGAATTCCAAGAGTTTACGGTTATATGATTGATCGTAGTTTGATCCTACAAGTCCAACAAATTTCATTCTTTTTGGTCTCCTATCTTACAAATTTTCCCAGTCAAAGTCTTCAGCATCTTTGCGAAGTAGGGCTTGTGCGTTGCGCAATTTTTCTGTAATTTTTACAAAGATACGGAAGTCGTCAAAAGTGGCATCTAATTTTTTGATAACATCAAGATCCACTAGAACTCCACTTGGATTGAAGGCTTGAAGAGAATGTGAAAGCAAGAATTCATCTGGAAGGACACTTGCTTTGATTTCTGGGGCATTCAAGATTTGGCGAAGTTGTAATTGGGCACGTGATGAACCAAGCGTACCATATGAAGCACCTGTAATCATGATTGGTTTGTTCAAAAGTGGATAGATACCATAAGACAACCAAGCAAGAGCGCTCATCAAAACAGCTGGGATAGAGTGGTCATACTCAGGAGTACCAATAATAACGCCATCTGCCTCTTCAATTTTAGCAGCAATTTCTAAAATTTCAGCAGGTACTTGCTTGTCAGCTGGTTTGTTGAAGACAGGAATGTCTTTAATTTCAACAAGTTCAATTTCAGCTTTTTCAGCAAAGTGTTTTTGCATGTATTGAAGCAATTGGCGGTTTGTAGAACGTTTTGAATTTGTTCCAACAATAGCAATAAGTTTTAACATGAGATTTCCTTTCTCTTTTTACATAATACAATTTTAAAACTCCATTGAAACATTTGTTTCTATAGAGTAGGAATTCCTGAAGAACAGCTTAGGTGACCTTCCTTATCGATGAGGATAGCTTCGATGCCCTCCAAACTTTCGACTTGCCAGAGGATAGAAGCAGGTCTTTCTCCAAATAGACGAGTTGTCCAGATTTCACCATCAACTGATTTATCAGAGATGATTGTCAGACTAGCTAGTTCCGTTTCAACAGGATATCCTGTTTGACTGTCAAAAATATGATGATAATCTTTTCCATCGACTGTCAGGTGACGTTCATAAATGCCTGAAGTCACGACAGATTGATTGACAACAGGGATGGTCATTAAGTGATTTCCCCGAGGATTGGCTGGGTCTTGAATCCCGATTTGCCAAGGCTGATTTGCTCTTGCCTGATTTTTTCCAATAGTCAGGATATTCCCTCCCAGATTGATCAAGGCAGATGTCACTCCCTCTTCTCTAAGAAATTGGGCAACTTTATCCGCACTATAACCCTTGGCTAAACAACCAAGATCGATCTTCATTCCTTTTTGTTTTAAAAACACAGTGGAAGTGGACGAATCTAACTCGATAGAATGAGGATTGATTAAAGGGAGAATTGATTCGATTTCTTGGGGTTGGGCCACTTTGGCATCTGAAAAACCGATACGCCAGGTTTGAATCAAGGGACCAATGCTGATGTTGAGATGACTAGAGGGCGCTAGGCTATGCTCTAATCCAAGTGAAATCAATTCAAACAAATCAGGATGAACTTTGACTGGAGCTATTCCAGCTTGATAATTGATTTCCATCAACTCAGATTCTTGACTATTGGCATTGAAGCGGTATTCAAGCTCTTTGAGCAAATCAAAGGATTTTTGGAGCAAGCTATCGGCTCGCTCATCTACTAATGAAATAGTGATAGTAGTCCCCATTAGCCGTTCGGAATGTGAACTAAGAGGCAAGCTACCAACTCCTTTCTTTTATGAAAAGAAGGCTGAAATATAGTAAATTTATATTAAATTTAACCCCTTACATTTTCTTTTCATGATACTAGCATACCATAAAGTCAGCGTTTTCACAAATAAAATTTGTAAACTTGTCAAGAAATATGCTCAGAAAATAAAGAGTAATTGTAAGAAAGACTGATAAAATACAGATTATTTACATTTTTTTACAAAAAAAACGGGAAAATTAGCAAAACTCTTGTAAACGCTAACAGTAAATGTTATACTAGAGGGGTAAATTTAAAATTGAAGGTAGGAATTTTTCTATGAGTAAAATCGTTGTAGTTGGTGCTAACCACGCTGGTACAGCATGTATTAATACTATGTTGGATAATTTTGGAAATGAGAACGAAATCGTTGTATTTGACCAAAACTCTAACATTTCTTTCCTAGGATGTGGAATGGCCCTCTGGATTGGTGAACAAATTGACGGTGCTGAAGGCTTGTTCTATTCTGATAAAGAAAAATTGGAAGCTAAAGGTGCTAAGGTATACATGAATTCACCAGTTCTTTCAATAGACTATGATAACAAAGTAGTTACAGCGGAAGTTGAAGGAAAAGAGCACAAAGAATCATATGAAAAATTGATTTTCGCTACAGGTTCTACACCAATCTTGCCACCAATCGAAGGTGTTGAAATTGTTAAAGGAAATCGCGAATTTAAAGCAACTCTTGAAAATGTACAATTCGTTAAATTGTACCAAAACGCTGAAGAAGTGATTCACAAATTGTCTGATAAGAGTCAACACCTTGATCGTATCGCCGTTGTTGGTGGTGGTTATATCGGTGTTGAACTTGCTGAAGCCTTTGAACGTCTTGGAAAAGAAGTTGTCCTTGTTGATATCGTTGATACTGTTTTGAACGGTTACTATGACAAAGATTTCACACAAATGATGGCGAAGAACTTGGAAGACCACAACATCCGCTTGGCGCTTGGTCAAACTGTTAAAGCAATCGAGGGTGACGGTAAAGTTGAACGCTTGATTACTGATAAAGAAACTTTTGATGTGGATATGGTTATCCTTGCAGTTGGTTTCCGTCCAAACACAGCCCTTGCTGATGGAAAAATTGAACTATTCCGTAACGGTGCCTTCCTTGTAGACAAAAAACAAGAAACATCTATCCCAGGCGTTTACGCAGTAGGTGACTGTGCGACTGTTTATGACAACGCTCGTAAAGACACTAGCTACATCGCGCTTGCTTCAAACGCTGTTCGTACTGGTATCGTTGGTGCATATAACGCATGTGGACATGAATTGGAAGGAATCGGTGTTCAAGGATCAAACGGTATCTCAATCTACGGTCTTCACATGGTTTCAACTGGTTTGACTCTTGAAAAAGCGAAAGCTGCTGGTTACAATGCAACTGAAACAGGCTTTAACGATCTTCAAAAACCAGAATTTATGAAGCATGACAACCATGAAGTTGCCATCAAGATTGTCTTTGACAAAGATAGCCGTGAAATTCTTGGTGCACAAATGGTTTCACACGATTCTGCAATCAGCATGGGAATCCACATGTTCTCACTTGCTATCCAAGAGCATGTGACAATTGATAAATTGGCATTGACAGACCTATTCTTCTTGCCACACTTCAACAAACCATACAACTACATCACAATGGCTGCCCTTACAGCTGAAAAATAAAATTTGATGAACTATCTGGCCTTAAGCTAAGGTCAGATAGTTTTTTTAGCCAATCTGTACCCACACAATTACGTTTTTTTTATCTTGTACTTCATTTTAATCTAACTTAAAATGAAATGGTAGCTACCAATATAAATAATGAGGATAAAATAAATGACTGAAAATCGTTATGAACTAAATAAAAACTTGGCACAGATGCTCAAAGGTGGGGTTATCATGGACGTTCAGAATCCTGAACAGGCCCGCATTGCAGAGGCCGCTGGTGCGGCTGCTGTTATGGCCTTGGAGCGGATTCCAGCTGATATCCGTGCAGCTGGTGGTGTTTCCCGTATGAGTGATCCAAAGATGATTAAGGAAATCCAAGAAGCGGTTAGTATTCCAGTAATGGCCAAGGTCAGAATCGGGCATTTTGTTGAGGCACAGATTTTAGAGGCTATTGAGATTGACTATATTGATGAGAGCGAAGTTTTATCTCCAGCTGACGACCGTTTCCATGTGGATAAGAAAGAATTCCAAGTTCCTTTTGTCTGTGGGGCTAAGGATTTGGGTGAAGCCTTGCGTCGTATCGCTGAAGGTGCTTCTATGATTCGTACCAAAGGAGAACCAGGGACAGGAGACATTGTTCAAGCTGTTCGTCATATGCGTATGATGAATCAGGAAATTCGCCGTATTCAAAACTTACGAGAGGACGAACTTTATGTTGCTGCTAAGGACTTGCAAGTACCTGTAGAATTGGTTCAATACGTCCATGAGCATGGAAAATTGCCAGTTGTAAACTTTGCGGCTGGAGGCGTTGCAACGCCAGCTGATGCTGCATTGATGATGCAATTAGGGGCAGAGGGTGTTTTTGTCGGTTCAGGTATTTTTAAGTCAGGAGATCCTGTTAAACGAGCGAGTGCCATTGTCAAAGCGGTAACTAATTTCCGAAATCCTCAAATCTTGGCTCAAATCTCTGAAGATTTAGGAGAAGCCATGGTTGGTATCAATGAAAATGAGATCCAAATCCTCATGGCTGAGCGAGGAAAATAGATGAAAATTGGAATATTGGCCTTGCAAGGTGCCTTTGCAGAACATGCAAAAGTGCTAGATCAATTAGGTGTCGAGAGTGTTGAAATCAGAAATCTAGATGATTTTCAGAAACATCAGAGTGATTTGTCGGGATTGATATTACCTGGTGGAGAATCTACAACCATGGGCAAGCTCTTACGTGAGCAGGACATGCTGATTCCCATTCGAGAAGCCATTCTATCTGGCTTACCAGTGTTTGGGACCTGTGCAGGTTTAATTTTGCTGGCTAAGGAAATTACTTCTCAGGAAGAGAGTCATCTAGGAACTATGGATATGGTAGTCGAGCGCAATGCCTATGGGCGCCAACTAGGAAGTTTCTATACGGAAGCAGAATGTAAGGGAGTTGGCAAGATTCCAATGACCTTTATTCGTGGTCCGATTATCAGCAGTGTTGGAGAGGGTGTAGAAATTCTAGCAACAGTTGATAATCAAATCGTTGCAGCCCAAGAAAAAAATATGTTGGTAACTTCTTTTCATCCAGAATTGACTGATGATGTGCGCTTGCACCAGTACTTTATCAATATGTGTAAAGAAAAAAGTTGAGACTGAGTTTCTCAACTTTTTTACATGTAATAAACAATGGCGATGTATTGGAGTGCGGACGCAGCTAGGATAAAGAGATGCCAAATCATGTGGAAATAAGGTTTTTTCTTGGCGTAAAATCCAGCTCCAACTGTATAACAAAGTCCACCAGTTACCATGAGACTCCAGAAAATTGGCGTCGTTTGACTGATAATGGCAGGAATGATTGCTAGTACCAACCAGCCCATAATCAGGTAAAGAGCAAGGCTAAATTTCTCATTGACTTTTTTAGCAAAGATTTTATAGAGAATACCAAAGATAGTCGTTCCCCACTGAATGGCAATAATCAGATAACCAAACCAGTTATTCATTAAGGTTAAGACGACGGGCGTGTAAGAACCTGCGATAGCCACATAAATCATCGAATGGTCGATGATCCGCAAGACGTATTTGTGGGTTGAACCATAGGCCATAGAGTGGTAAATGGTGGATGATAGGAACATGAGAAAGAGACTAATAATGAAAATGGAAACGCCGATAGATGATAAAAATCCGTGTGCCTCATAACTATAGGTGGATGAAATGGGGAGTAAGATGAGCATGATGACTGCACCTACAGCATGGGTCACACTATTAGCAATCTCCTCTCCGAAACTGAGTTGTTTGCTGAGATTTAGGCTTGTATTCATTAGATTTCCTCCTCTTGAGTATGATGGATTAAGGCTAGAGTTTGATGATAGAGTTTAACGGTTTGGCAGCTACTTTGGATAATGGGGTTAGCTGGATCAACTCCTTGGTTCATGTAGTCCACAAAAGCATCGTAGAGTTGCTCTGAACTTGCTTGACTTTGTAGAGTATTAAGTGTCTGGGCTATTTCTTGAATAGAGAATACCGACTTGAGGGTTGTGATAGCAATCAGACGGGCAATCTGTTGGCGTTGGTATTTTTTCTTGTCAGGCTTTGTCAGGTAACCATGTTTCACATAATTATTGACCATAGATGCTGTCAGGCCCTTGTCTTTATCAGGAGAAATAGGGGCGCAGACCTGATTGACATAGAGCAAAACCTGGTCCAGATAGAGGTCGATGTTTGGAATTTCTGCCCATTTGGGGTAGGAAAAGGTAGTTTTCATTTTCAACTCCTTTTTATCTAGTTTTAATAACTAGATTATAAAATAACAAAAACAGAAAGTCAAGTTTTAACTGCTTGTAGAAAGACTTAAATTATGCTATGATGGGAGAAACTAGTCAGAAATGAGGAGAAAAGATGGAGATTCGTTTAGCTTTTCCAAATGAAGTAGATGCCATCATGCAGGTGATGGAAGATGCTAAAAAATATTTAGCAGATGCTGGTAGTGACCAGTGGCAAAATGGCTATCCAAATGCTGATATTATTATTGAAGATATTATCTCGGGTCAAGCCTACGTAGCCTTGGAAGAGGGAGAACTACTAGCTTATGCAGCTGTGACCAAGAGTCCAGAGGCAGCCTATGAAGCCATTTATGAAGGCAACTGGCAAGCTGGAGAGTCAGAGTACCTGGTCTTTCACCGTATTGCTGTGGCAGCAGATGTCCAGGGACAGGGAGTTGCTCAAACCTTTTTAGAGGGCTTGATTGAAGGTTTTGACTATCTTGATTTTCGCTCAGATACGCATGCTGAAAACAAAGCTATGCAACATATTTTTGAAAAACTTGGTTTTAAACAGGTTGGTAAAGTGCCTGTTGATGGCGAACGCTTGGCCTATCAAAAATTAAAGAAATAATGCAAAAGAAGTACGCAAAAATGTTCTATTCTTCGCCAATAGGAACCTTGTCTTTGGTTGCCGACGAGCAATATCTGTATGGCGTTTGGGTGCAGGAGCAGAAGCATTTTGAGAGGGGACTAGTAGATGAGACGATAGAAGCAGTTGTTAGTCATCCCATTTTAGACCCAGTTATTGCTTGCTTAGATGCTTACTTTAAAGGCAAGCCTCAGGATTTATCCGACTTGCCTTTGGCTCCAATCGGAACGGATTTTGAAAAGCGAGTTTGGTCCTATTTACAGAGAATTCCTTATGGTCAGACAGTGACCTATGGACAAATAGCCCAAGACCTGCAAGTGGCCTCTGCTCAAGCAATTGGTGGAGCAGTGGGACGCAATCCTTGGTCTATCCTAGTACCTTGTCATCGTGTGTTAGGAGCAGGTAAGCGTCTGACAGGGTATGCTGCAGGAGTGGAAAAGAAAGCTTGGCTCTTGGAGCATGAAGAAGCAGATTTTAAAGATATAAAATAGAAAGTGAAAGATATGTTAGAATTTATCGAATATCCAAAATGTTCAACTTGTAAAAAAGCAAAACAAGAATTAAACCAACTCGGTGTGGACTACAAAGCTGTTCATATCGTCGAAGAAACACCTAGCCAAGAAGTCATTTTAAACTGGCTAGAAACCTCGGGTTTTGAGTTGAAGCAATTTTTCAACACCAGTGGAATCAAATACCGTGAATTGGGGCTGAAAGATAAGGTAGGAAGTCTGTCAAACCAAGAAGCAGCTGAGTTGCTAGCAAGTGACGGTATGTTGTTAAAACGCCCCATTTTAGTAGAAAATGGAATTGTTAAGCAAATCGGTTATCGAAAACCTTATGAAGAATTGGGACTGAAATAGTTTTTATCTATCTCTTTGATAGATAAAATATATAGCCTCCCTGTTTCAAAGTATGATAAACTAGTAGGTAGACAAAGTCTGTACCTGACCGTAGCAAATAATTTCATTGACGGCAGAAGTATGGTAGAATGAATCATTATCAGGAGAGGATGTTTTTATGAATGTTACAACGATTTTAGCATCAGATTGGTACCAAAACTTGATGCAATTGATTCCGGATGGCAAACTTTTTAGCTTGCGTTCGGTCTTTGATGGAATTCCGAGAATTGTCCAACAACTTCCAACAACGATTATGTTGACAATTGGTGGTGCTCTTTTTGGCTTGGTTTTGGCACTTCTTTTTGCCATTGTGAAAATCAATCGTGTCAAAATTTTATATCCCTTGCAGGCCTTCTTTGTTAGTTTCTTAAAAGGGACACCGATTTTGGTGCAACTCATGTTGACCTACTACGGAATCCCTTTGGCTTTGAAAGCTCTCAATCAGCAATGGGGAACTGGTTTCAATATCAATGCGATTCCAGCCGCTGCTTTTGCAATTGTTGCCTTTGCCTTTAATGAGGCAGCTTATGCTAGTGAAACTATTCGTGCAGCAATTCTCTCAGTCAATCCTGGTGAGATTGAGGCGGCACGCAGTCTGGGGATGACCCGAGCACAAGTTTATCGTCGCGTGATTATTCCAAATGCAGCTGTTGTGGCTACTCCAACTTTAATCAATTCCCTAATCGGATTGACCAAAGGGACTTCTCTAGCCTTCAGTGCGGGTGTTGTGGAAGTCTTTGCCCAAGCTCAGATTCTAGGTGGAGCTGATTATCGTTACTTTGAGCGATTCATCTCCGTTGCCCTTGTTTATTGGGTAGTCAATATTGGAATTGAAAGCCTCGGTCGTTTCATCGAGAGAAAAATGGCTATTTCTGCACCCGATACAGTGCAAACAGATGTGAAAGGAGACCTTCGTTAATGATTAAGATTTCGAATTTAAGCAAATCCTTTTCAGGACAGACTGTCTTGGATCATCTGAACTTGGATATTCAAAAAGGCGAAGTTGTAGCCTTGATTGGTTCTTCAGGAGCTGGAAAATCAACTTTTCTTCGTAGTCTCAATTATCTTGAAACACCTGACAGTGGCTCTATTCAGATTGATGATTTCTCAGTTGATTTTTCAAAAATCACTCAAGAAGAAATCCTTGCCTTACGCCGTAAGCTGTCCATGGTTTTCCAACAGTTTAATTTGTTTGAACGCCGCACAGCACTTGATAATGTGAAAGAAGGCTTGGTTGTTGTCAAGAAATTGTCTGATCAAGAAGCGACTAAGATTGCCAAGGAAGAGTTGGCTAAGGTTGGGCTTTCGGACCGTGAAAACCATTACCCTCGTCATTTATCAGGTGGACAAAAGCAACGGGTTGCCTTAGCGCGTGCGCTTGCTATGAAACCAGATGTCTTGCTCTTAGACGAACCAACTTCAGCCCTTGACCCAGAATTGGTCGGTGAAGTAGAGAAGTCTATTGCAGATGCTGCTAAGTCAGGTCAAACCATGATTTTGGTCAGTCATGACATGTCCTTTGTAGCCCAAGTGGCTGATAAGATTCTCTTCTTAGATAAGGGGAAAATCATCGAGTCTGGAACACCGGATGAGATTATCCACCATCCTAAAGAAGAGCGGACAAAAGAATTCTTTGCTAGTTACAAACGGACTTATATTTGATATAATAGATGAAGAAGAACTCAGTTAGCTGGACTAGCTGAGTTTACTCTTTAAAAAAGATAGAAATGAGAGAAATCATGCTACTGCAACTATTTTCTTTATATTTCGAGAGTTTGATCTTGACAACCATCCTCGTCCTGATTTTTTTAGGGATTTGGATTGGACTAAGAGCCATGTCGGGAGTTGATAAGACAGCCAAGGCTCGCCAAGCCCATCTCTATGATATGATTATGATTGGAGTCTTGGTTGTTCCAGTATTATCCTTTGCGGTTATGAGTTTAATTCTTGTTTTCAAGGCATAATCCTTGCATGATTGACAAGAAAGAGTTAGAATAAAGATAGTTACAACAAGAAAGAAGGAAACTATATGTACGATACTATTATTATCGGTGCTGGACCTGCAGGGATGACTGCCGCCTTATACGCTGCTCGAAGCAATCTAAAAGTAGCCTTGATTGAAGGTGGTCTGCCAGGTGGTCAGATGAATAATACATCGGATATCGAAAATTACCCTGGATACGTTAATATTAGTGGGCCAGAATTGGCTGAAAAGATGTTTGAACCGCTTGAAAATCTTGGTGTTGAGCACATTTATGGT
This sequence comes from Streptococcus sp. HMSC070B10, assembly GCF_001808665.1. GTDB lineage: Bacteria > Bacillota > Bacilli > Lactobacillales > Streptococcaceae > Streptococcus. Next base: position 161,637 of record NZ_KV794152.1, read on the forward strand.
TATGTTGAAAATGTAGAAGACCATGGTGATTTTAAGAAAGTGATGACCGATGACCAAACATATGAAACACGTACAGTTATCGTAGCAACTGGTTCTAAACACCGTCCTTTGGGAGTACCTGGAGAAGAAGAACTGAATAGTCGTGGTGTTTCTTACTGTGCCGTGTGTGATGGTGCTTTCTTCCGTGACCAAGATTTGTTGGTAGTTGGTGGCGGAGATTCAGCTGTTGAAGAAGCCCTCTTCTTGACTCGTTTTGCTAAGACTGTTACCATTGTTCATCGTCGTGACCAACTTCGTGCTCAAAAAGTTTTACAAGACCGCGCCTTTGCGAATGAGAAAATCAGCTTTATCTGGGATTCTGTAGTGAAGGAAATCAAGGGCGAAAACCGAGTAGAATCTGTCGTTTTTGAAAATGTGAAAACAGGTCAAGTGACAGAACAAGCCTTCGGTGGCGTCTTTATCTATGTTGGATTGGACCCTCTTAGCGATTTTGTTAAAGAATTAAATATTCAAGATCAGGCAGGCTGGATTGTGACAGACAACCACATGAAAACTGCAGTTGATGGTATCTTTGCCGTTGGAGATGTTCGCTTGAAAGACCTTCGCCAAGTAACAACTGCAGTTGGAGATGGAGCCATCGCCGGTCAAGAAGCTTACAAGTTTATCACCGAACATAGTTAATCATAAAAAGTTTCCAATCAGATGACTGGAAACTTTTTTATAGTCTATTTCGGAAAACTTCGTACATGAGAATTGCTGCAGCAACACTGGCATTGAGGCTTTGAACATGGCCATTCATAGGAATGGTAATCATTTCATCGACCTGTTTTTTGATGTTACTAGAGATGCCTTTTCCTTCATTTCCGATGATGAGGGCGATTTTCCCTTTTGTATTCCATTTATGGCAAGGAGTCCCATTCATATCCGTTCCAAAGGTCCAGAATCCTTCATCCTTGAGTTTGTTTAGAGTTTGACTTAGATTGGTCACTCGAGCGATTGGAACGTGCTCAATAGCACCTGTGGCCGTTTTGGCAACGACAGGAGTAACACCGACAGCACGGTGTTTGGGAATGATGACACCTGAAACATTGGTTGCATCGGCGGTTCTTAAGATGGAGCCTAAGTTGTGAGGGTCAGTTAACCCGTCCAGGATTAATAGCAAAGGATTTTCTTCTTGACGCGTTTGGGCAAGAATGTGATCTAGCTCGCTATAGGCAAATTCAGATACTCGTAGAACAAAACCTTGGTGGACAGCACCTTCAGTCATCTCAGAGAGGGATTTTTTTGAGGTCCAAGAAATGGACACCTTCTTTTCTGTAGCCAGTTCCTTGACTTTCTCAACATTCTTACCTCGGAGATCTTCTTGGAGGTAGAGTTTGTTTCCTGTGTTTGCAAGGAGAGCTTCGGTAACGGCGTGGACGCCATAGACAATATCATTTGTTTTCATGCCTCTATTATAACACAAAACCCCGTCTTGCAACGGGATTTTCTTTATTCCAGAATCAGTAAACCATCTTTAACTTCAAATGGGTCTTTTTCATTGATGCGATCGTAAAACATGATTCCGTTAATGTGGTCAATTTCATGCTGAACAACGATGGAGTTGTAGCCTTTGAGCTTGATACGGTGTTTTTCTCCATCCTTGTCAAAGTAGTCAACAGTAACGCGGGCATGGCGAACTACATAGCCAGGCACGTTGCGGTCAACAGAGAGGCAGCCTTCTCCTTCACCAAGAGCAGCGTCTTGAACAGAGTGAGAGACGATTTTTGGATTGTACATAATGGCTTGCAAGTCGTAGGCTTCCTGTGGAGTTTCGCCTTCTTCGACAATGTTTGGCACCAAAACAGCGATAATACGTTTTGAGATATCTAATTGAGGAGCAGCAAGTCCAACCCCACCGCGGAGTCCCATCTTTTCAGCCATGACAGGATCTTGGGAATGTTTCAGGAATTGCATCATCTTTTCGCCTAGGATGATTTCCTGGTCAGACAAGGGGAAAGTGACTTCCTCAGCAACTGCGCGTAGAGTAGGATTCCCTTCGCGGATAATATCGTTCATATCAATTAAGTGAGCAGCTTTTGTAATACGTTCTATTGCAGACATTTTCTCTCCTTTCATTACCTCTACATGATATCACAAAATGACAAGGAATGAAAGCATTACAGCCTTTAGGATTTATAGAAAATAGATAGAAGTTCAATTCATACTCAATGAAAATCAAAGAGCAAACTAGGAAGCTAGCCGCAGGTTGTACTTGAGTACGGTAAGGCGACGCTGACGTGGTTTGAATTTGATTTTTGAAGAGTATCAATTGTGAAAGAATTACTTATCTGTGATATAATAAAAAGAAAAGGCTTGCATTAGAAAGTAGGGAGGGTGAAGATGCAAAGAAGACAAGATAGACATAAACGTGGACCAGTTTTTCGTTTTATGAGGGTTTTTGTAAACTTTTTTAGGAGTTACCGCAAGTGGAGTAATAAGGGATTTGTGGCGATACTCTTGCTAGCAGTTGCTTTATCAATGGGTTTGGTCTTGTTGTTTGAAAGCTTCCAAGGAATCCCCTTGACCAGTCAAAAAAAGGATGCCATTTCTCAAGAAGCAAATAAGACGAATAAAAATGCTAAAGATCAGGAAGAAGAAACAAGTGCTCGTATCATGGCCCATGGAGATTTACTTTACCATGATATTATCTATATGTCAGCTAAAAAGGAAGATGGCAGCTATGATTTTCATGAGAATTTTGAATACGTAACTCCTTGGCTTAAGCAGGCAGATTTGGCTATAGGTGATTTTGAAGGGACCATTAATAAAGATCATTATCTAGCTGGCTATCCTTTATTTAATGCTCCCGGTCAAGTAATGGATGCTATTAAAGATGCTGGGTATCATGTTTTAGATCTAGCTCATAATCATATTTTAGATTCTCAAATTGAAGGAGTTATTTCAACGGCAGATGCAATTGAAAAGGCAGGAATGACACCTATTGGAGTTTATACGCACGAGTCACGTGATCAAGCTCCGCTCGTTATCAAGGAAGTGAACGGTATCAAGGTTGCACTTTTGGCTTATTCTTATGGATTTAATGGAATTGAGCAAAGTATTTCTCAAGAAGACTATAACCGCTATCTTTCAGACCTAAACGAAGATAAGATGAAGGCTGAAATTGAGCGTGCAGAGAAGGAAGCGGACATTACTGTTATCATGCCTCAGATGGGTGTGGAGTATCGTATAGAACCTACTGAAGAGCAAAAGGCTTTGTACCACAAGATGATTGATTGGGGAGCGGATATTATCTTTGGAGGCCATCCACACGTAGTTGAGCCATCTGAAATTGTTGAAAAAGATGGAGACAAGAAACTCATTATCTATTCAATGGGGAACTTTATTTCTAACCAACGTATTGAAACAATGACTGGTGTAGACAATGCGAAGTGGACTGAGCGTGGTGTTCTTATGGATGTAACTGTCAAGAAAAAAGGTGGAAAAACAACTATAGAAACAGCTAAAGCTCATCCTACTTGGGTCAATCGAACACCAAAGGGAACCTTTTCACCAGAAGGATATCCCTTATATCATTACCAAACCTATATCCTAGAAGACTTTATTGAGGGTGGTAGTCATCGTGATCAATTAGATGAAGCGACTAAGGAACGAATTGATGCAGCCTATAAAGAAATGAATGAACATGTAGGGTTGAAGTGGGATTAGCTTGAATTCAGAGGGAATTAAATGACGATTAAAGTAATTGCGACAGATATGGATGGGACCTTGCTGGATGCTAGAGGCCAGCTTGATCTTCCACGCTTGGAAAAGATTTTAGATCAGTTGGATCAAAGGGGTATTCGTTTTGTCATCGCGACGGGCAATGAAATTCACCGCATGAGACAACTATTGGGCCACTTGGTAGATCGAGTGGTTCTGGTTGTTGCCAATGGTGCTCGTATTTTTGAAAACAATGAATTGATTCAGGCACAGACTTGGGATGATGCCATTGTCGATAAGGCTTTGGCTCATTTCAAGGGCCGAGCGTGTCAGGATCAGTTTGTTGTAACGGGGATGAAGGGTGGTTTCGTCAAAGAAGGTACGATTTTTACAGACCTTGAAAGTTTTATGACTCCAGAAATGATTGAAAAATTCTACCAAGGGATGCAATTTGTGGATGAGTTAACCTCTGACCTCTTTGGTGGTGTGCTCAAGATGAGTATGGTTGTTGGTGAGGAACGGTTGAATTCGGTCTTGGAAGAAATCAATGATCTCTTTGATGGCCGTGTTCGGGCTGTATCGAGCGGCTATGGTTGCATTGATATCCTTCAAGCTGGAATTCATAAAGCATGGGGCTTGGAAGAATTACTCAAGCGCTGGGACTTGAACCCCCAACAAATCATGGCTTTTGGTGACAGTGAAAATGATGTTGAAATGCTTGAAATGGCTGGAATTGCCTATGCGATGGAAAATGCTGATGATAAAGCCAAAGCTGTGGCTACTGCTCTAGCGCCAGCCAATAGCCAAGGAGGAGTTTATCAAATCTTGGAAAACTGGTTAGAAAAAGGAGAATGAAGTGGCAGTACAGTTATTAGAAAATTGGTTACTAAAGGAACAAGAAAAAATCCAAACCAAGTATCGTCACTTAAATCAGGTTTCTGTTGTAGAGCCAGACATTCTTTTTATTGGGGATTCTATTGTCGAATATTATCCTCTGCAGGAACTATTTGGGACTTCGAAGACGATTGTCAATCGAGGCATTCGAGGGTATCAGACAGGGCTGTTATTAGAAAATCTAGATGCGCATCTGTACGGTGGGGCAGTAGATAAAATTGTCCTTTTGATTGGGACAAATGATATCGGAAAAGATGTGCCTGTGAATGAGGCTCTCAATAACCTCGAAGCTATCATACAATCCATTGCTCGCGATTATCCATTGACTGAGATTAAATTGCTTTCTATTTTGCCAGTCAATGAGGGAGAGGAGTACAAGCAGATAGTCTATATCCGCACGAATGAAAAAATCCAGAAATGGAATCAAGCCTATCGAGAGCTTGCTTCAGCCTATATGCAGGTAGAATTTGTGCCAGTTTTTGATAGTTTGACAGACCAAGTAGGTCAACTCAAAAAAGAATATACAACTGATGGACTGCATCTCAGTGTTGCTGGTTATCAGATTTTGACAAAATCTTTGAAAGACTATCTTTTGTAGTTAATTGCTTTCCTTTTTGCATTTTTGAGTTAGATAAGGTATAATGGTTTTGTTGTCTTTTGGGGTCGTTACGGATTCGACAGGCATTATGAGGCATATTTTGCGACTCGTGTGGCGACGTAAACGCTCAGTTAAATATAACTGCAAAAAATAACACTTCTTACGCTCTAGCTGCCTAAAAACCAGCAGGCGTGACCCGATTTGGATTGCTCGTGTTCAATGACAGGTCTTATTATTAGCGAGATACGATCAAACTTTGTCTAGAAGTTTGGTAAGAGATTTATAGGCTCGCAGTTCCTAGGCTTGAGTTATGTGTCGAGGAGCTGTTAAAACAATACATAACCTATGGTTGTAGACAAATATGTTAGCAGGTGTTTGGACGTGGGTTCGACTCCCACCGGCTCCATTGATAATTTACATTGTTTTGTAAATCTTTCTAAAACGTTGTTTTTACAACGTTTTTTATTTTATTCTTTGGTATTCTTTTGCAAAAAAAGAATACAACATTTTGTTGTATCCTAAATATTAAAGTAAGTCCTGAATTTTCTTAAGTTTTTATCATATTTTCTGTTATAATTAAGGTGCCTTAAGAAAAATAATGAAAAAACTAAATGTTTTTCATATAGTTTTCATTGTTTTAATAGTTTAAAGTCAATCTTATTTTTCTCTAATAGAAAATAATGAAAAAGTAGGTTTAGAAAGAGGTAAGTATCTATGTCTTCTCATAAAAAAGTGTCACTCTCTGAGATTAATCAATCTATCGATACTCCAAATAACAATCATTTCTGGCAAAATTTAAAGGCCTTCTTGGGTCCGGGTGCTCTTGTCGCAGTTGGTTATATGGATCCAGGAAACTGGATTACCAGTGTAGTCGGTGGTGCTTCCTATAAGTATAGTCTCTTGTTTGTTATCTTGATTTCATCTCTCATTGCCATGCAACTTCAGCAGATGGCAGGAAAGCTTGGTATTGTAACCCAGATGGACCTGGCTCAAGCAACGGCTCATCATTCACCTAAATGGCTTCGTTATAGTCTATGGGTGATTTTAGAATTAGCCTTGATGGCGACAGATCTGGCAGAAGTTCTAGGTTCAGCGATTGCTCTCAATCTTCTCTTTAAGATTCCGATTATGATAGCAATTCTCTTGACCGTGTTGGATGTTTTTCTCTTATTGCTTCTGATGAAATTTGGCTTTAAGAAGATTGAAGCTATTGTGACAACACTGATTTTAACCATTCTAGCAATTTTTACCTATCTGGTAGCTTTGTCACATCCAAGCTTCCAAGGAATCGTTGAGGGTTATCTACCGAATGCAACCTTATTTGAAAGTCCCTTGCCAGGGCATGAAAGTCAATTAACCTTGGCACTAGGGATCGTGGGAGCAACGGTTATGCCCCATAACCTCTATTTGCATTCTTCCTTGTCACAAACTCGGAAAATCAATCACAAGGACAAGAATGATGTTCGAAAAGCCGTGCGCTTTATGACCTGGGATTCAAATCTCCAATTATCCTTGGCCTTTGTGGTTAACTCCCTTCTATTAATTCTCGGGGCGGCTCTCTTTTTCGGCCATGCATCTGAGATTTCTGCCTTCTCTCAAATGTATAATGCCTTGCAGGATTCTACTATTGCAGGAGCTATAGCTAGCTCGACCTTATCAACCTTGTTTGCCTTGGCTTTATTAGCCAGTGGTCAAAATTCGACAATTACGGGTACCTTGACTGGACAAATCGTTATGGAAGGTTTCTTGCATATGAGATTACCTCAATGGTTCATTCGTTTGGCAACTCGTCTCTTTGCCTTGTTGCCTGTCATGATTGTAGCGGTTCTGTTTGGTCATCAGGAAAAAACATTAGATCAGTTATTGGTTTATTCACAAGTCTTTCTTTCGATTGCTCTTCCATTTTCAATCTTCCCACTGATTTATCTAACTTCTAAGAAATCACTGATGGGAGAATTTACCAATGCCAAATGGAATACCATCCTTGGCTATATCGTTTCCATTATCTTAACAATTCTCAATGTGAAATTGTTATTTGATATTTTCTAAGAAATTCACCCGAGTTATAAAACAAGCATATAAGAAAAAAGATACCCAAGATTTCTTGGGTATCTTTTTTAAAATAAACGGAAGACATGGGATTCGAACCCACGCACGCTGTTACACGCCTACCGCGTTTCCAACACGGCCTCTTAAGCCTCTTGAGTAATCTTCCAATACTTACTCAAATAGTCTACCATAAAGGCCCTTATCTTGCAATAAAAATTCTAGAAATAAGGAAAATGATAGATTTTGAAAGAAAATGATAAAAAATGCTTGACTTTTAAATAAAGTGTGATAGAATGAATAGTGTAAACGATAACAGGAGGTGATTCGGTGTTAAAAACAGAGCGGAAGCAACTGATTTTAGAGGAGTTAAATCAACATCATGTAGTTTCTCTAGAAAAATTAGTTAGTTTGCTAGAGACCTCAGAATCAACGGTTCGAAGAGATTTGGATGAGTTGGAAGCGGAAAACAAGCTTCGTCGCGTACATGGTGGAGCAGAATTGCCTCACTCTTTGCAGGAAGAAGAAACCATTCAAGAAAAATCTGTCAAAAACCTTCAAGAGAAGAAGTTGCTGGCTCAGAAAGCAGCCTCTCTCATCAAGGAACAAGATGTCATCTTTATCGATGCTGGAACAACAACTGCTTTTTTGATTCATGAATTGGTCAATAAGAATGTTACAGTCGTGACCAACTCGATTCACCATGCCGCACAGTTGGTTGAAAAGCAGATTCCAACTGTCATGGTTGGAGGAAGTGTCAAGATGGCAACAGATGCTAGCATCGGGGGCGTTGCTCTTAACCAGATTAACCAATTGCACTTTGATCGTGCCTTTATCGGGATGAATGGTGTGGACGATGGCTATTATACAACTCCTGATATGGAAGAGGGTGCTGTGAAGCGCGCTATTTTAGAGAATGCCAAACAGACCTATGTCTTGGTTGATTCGTCAAAAATTGGACAAACTTGCTTTGCCAAGGTAGCACCACTCAAACGAGCTATTGTTATCACAAGTCAAGGGCATGAGCTCTTGCAGGCTATTAAGGAGAAAACGGAGGTAATAGAAGTATGATTTATACAGTCACACTCAATCCATCCATTGACTATATCGTTCGCTTGGACCAAATTCAAGTCGGTAGGGTCAATCGAATGGACAGTGATGATAAGTTTGCTGGTGGGAAAGGAATCAATGTCAGTCGTGTCTTGAAACGTTTGGGTATTCCCAATACAGCGACCGGATTTATCGGAGGCTTTACTGGTAAATTTATCACAGATACTTTGGCTGATGAAGCAATCGAGACACGTTTTGTCCAAGTGGCAGAAGATACTCGTATCAATGTTAAAATCAAAGCAGACCAAGAAACAGAAATCAATGGGACTGGTCCAACTGTTGAGCCGGCACAGCTAGAAGAATTGAAAGCTATTTTATCTAGTCTGACTGCAGATGATACGGTTGTATTTGCAGGTTCAAGTGCTAAGAATCTAGGAAATGTCATCTACAAGGATTTGATTGCCTTGACACGCCAGACTGGTGCGCAGGTGGTTTGTGACTTTGAAGGACAGACATTGATTGATAGTTTGGATTACCAGCCACTTTTGGTTAAACCAAACAATCATGAACTTGGAGCGATTTTTGGGGTTAAACTCGAAAGTTTGGACCAAATTGAGAAATACGCTCGTGAGTTACTGGCTAAAGGTGCTCAAAACGTGATTATCTCTATGGCTGGTGACGGTGCCCTTCTTGTCACTTCTGAGGGTGCTTACTTCGCTAAACCAATCAAGGGAACAGTCAAAAATTCAGTTGGAGCTGGTGATTCTATGGTTGCCGGATTCACAGGTGAATTTGTCAAATCAAAAGACGCAGTAGAAGCCTTCAAATGGGGAGTGGCTTGCGGAACGGCAACTACCTTCTCAGATGATTTGGCAACGGCGGAATTTATTAAAGAAACATATGAAAAAGTTGAGGTAGAAAAACGATGAAAATTCAAGACCTATTGAGAAAAGATGTTATGTTGCTGGATCTGCAAGCAACTGAAAAAACTGCTGTCATCGAAGAGATGATTAAAAGCTTGACAGACCACGGTTATGTGACAGATTTTGAAACCTTTAAAGAAGGCATTTTGGCGCGTGAAGCTTTGACTTCTACAGGTTTGGGTGATGGTATCGCAATGCCTCACAGCAAAAATGCTGCTGTCAAAGAAGCGACTGTTCTTTTTGCTAAGTCAAATAAGGGAGTTGACTATGAGAGTCTGGATGGGCAACCTACTGACCTCTTCTTCATGATTGCTGCTCCAGAAGGTGCAAATGACACTCACTTGGCAGCCTTGGCAGAATTGTCTCAATACTTGATGAAGGATGGTTTTGCAGACAAATTGCGTCAAGCAACATCTGCTAACCAAGTTATCGAACTTTTTGACCAAGCTTCAGAAAAAAATGAGGAGCTTGTTCAAGTGCCTGTTAATGGCTCTGGTGACTTTATCGTTGCTGTTACAGCTTGTACGACAGGTATCGCCCACACTTACATGGCCCAAGAAGCCCTTCAAAAAGTAGCTGCTGAAATGGGTGTTGGAATCAAGGTTGAAACCAACGGTGCTAGCGGTGTTGGAAACCAACTAACTGCTGAGGACATCCGCAAGGCTAAAGCTGTTATCATCGCTGCAGACAAGGCGGTTGAGATGGATCGTTTCGATGGCAAACCATTGATCAATCGTCCAGTTGCTGACGGTATCCGTAAAACAGAAGAATTGATTAACTTGGCTCTTTCAGGAGATGCTGAAGTCTACCGTGCTGCTAATGGAGCAAAAGCTTCAACAGCAAGCAACGAAAAACAAAGCCTCGGTGGTGCCTTCTACAAACACTTGATGAGTGGTGTTTCTCAAATGTTGCCATTCGTAATCGGCGGTGGTATCATGATTGCCCTTGCCTTCTTAATTGACGGTGCTTTGGGTGTTCCAAATGAAAATCTTGGTAATCTTGGTTCCTACCATGAACTAGCTTCTATGTTCATGAAAATTGGTGGTGCAGCCTTTGGCTTGATGCTCCCAGTCTTTGCAGGTTATGTTGCCTACTCTATCGCTGAAAAACCAGGTTTGGTAGCAGGTTTCGTGGCTGGTGCTATTGCTAAAGAAGGTTTTGCCTTTGGTAAAATTCCTTATGCTGCAGGTGGTGAAGCAACTTCAACTCTTGCAGGTGTCTCATCTGGTTTCCTAGGTGCCCTTGTTGGTGGATTTATAGCAGGTGCCTTGGTTATTGCTATCAAGAAATACGTTAAAGTCCCTCGTTCACTTGAAGGTGCAAAATCAATCCTTCTCTTGCCACTTCTTGGGACAATCTTGACAGGATTTGTCATGCTAGCTGTTAACATCCCGATGGCAGCAATCAACACTGCTATGAATGACTTCCTAGGCGGTCTTGGAGGTGGTTCAGCTGTCCTTCTCGGTATCGTCCTTGGTGGAATGATGGCTGTTGACATGGGTGGACCAGTTAACAAAGCGGCTTATGTATTTGGTACAGGTACGCTTGCAGCGACTGTTTCTTCAGGTGGTTCTGTGGCTATGGCAGCAGTTATGGCTGGAGGAATGGTACCACCACTTGCAATCTTTGTCGCAACTCTTCTCTTTAAAGACAAATTTACTAAGGAAGAACGCAACTCTGGTTTGACAAACATCATCATGGGCTTGTCATTTATCACTGAGGGAGCGATTCCGTTTGGTGCAGCTGACCCAGCTCGTGCGATCCCAAGCTTCATCCTTGGTTCAGCAGTAGCAGGTGGACTCGTTGGTCTTACTGGTATCAAACTAATGGCGCCACACGGAGGAATCTTCGTTATCGCCCTTACTTCTAATGCTCTTCTTTACCTCGTGTCTGTCTTGGTAGGAGCAATCGTAAGTGGTGTGGTTTATGGTTATCTACGTAAACCCCAAGCATAAAACTTATACTCTTCGAAAATCAAATTCAAACCACGTCAGCGTCGCCTTACCGTACTCAAGTACAGCCTGCGGCTAGCTTCCTAGTTTGCTCTTTGATTTTCATTGAGTATTAGATATAAAATGAAAAGATTGGACCGCTTGGTGCAGTCTTTTTCTCTTTCCGAAATGCTTGTGAAATATGGTATAATAGAAGAATGGCAAACAAGAATACAAGTAAAACAAGACGGAGACCGTCTAAAGCAGAACTCGAAAGAAAAGAAGCGATTCAACGAATGTTGATTTCGTTGGGAATCGCGCTTTTATTGATTTTCGCAGCCTTCAAATTAGGGGCTGCAGGTATCACCCTTTACAATCTAATTCGCTTGCTGGTGGGTAGCCTAGCTTATCTGGCAATATTTGGTATCCTGGTCTATCTCTTCTTCTTCAAGTGGATACGAAAACAGGAAGGACTCTTATCTGGATTTTTCACCATATTTGCTGGCCTGCTCTTGATTTTTGAGGCCTACTTAGTTTGGAAATATGGTTTGGATAAGTCGGTACTAAAAGGGACCATGGCTCAGGTTGTGACGGATTTAACAGGTTTTCGAACGACCAGCTTTGCTGGAGGGGGCTTGATTGGGGTCGCTCTTTATATTCCAACTGCCTTTCTCTTCTCAAATATCGGTACTTACTTTATTGGTTCTATCTTGATTTTAGTGGGTGCTCTCCTAGTCAGTCCTTGGTCTGTTTACGATATTGCGGAATTTTTCAGTAGAGGCTTTGCCAAATGGCGGGAAGGGCATGAGCGTCGAAAAGAGGAACGCCTTGTCAAACAAGAAGAAAAAGCTCGCCAAAAGGCTGAGGAAGAGGCTAGATTAGAAAAAGAAGAGGCTGAAAAAGCCTTACTCGATATGCCTCCTGTTGATATGGAAACGGGTGAAATTCTGACAGAAGATGTTGTGCTTGATGTTCCGCCTGTTCCGGAAGAAGAGTGGGTAGAACCAGAAATCATCCTGCCTCAAGCTGAACATGAATTCGCTGAACAGGAAGATGGCTCTGATGACGAAGATGTTCAGGTTGATTTTTCAGCAAAGGAAGCCCTCGAATACAAACTTCCAAGCTTACAACTCTTTGCCCCTGATAAACCTAAAGACCAGTCTAAAGAAAAGAAAATCGTTCGTGAAAACATCAAAATCCTAGAAGAAACCTTTGCTAGCTTTGGTATCAAGGTAACGGTTGAACGGGCTGAAATTGGGCCGTCAGTGACCAAGTATGAAGTCAAGCCAGCAGTCGGTGTAAGGGTCAACCGCATTTCCAATCTAGCAGATGACCTCGCTCTAGCCTTGGCAGCCAAGGATGTCCGAATCGAAGCACCTATCCCAGGGAAATCCCTAGTCGGAATCGAAGTACCCAACTCTGAGATTGCTACTGTGTCCTTCCGCGAACTATGGGAACAATCTCAAACAAAAGCAGAAAATCTCTTGGAAATTCCTTTAGGAAAGGCTGTTAATGGCACCGCAAGAGCTTTTGACCTTTCTAAAATGCCTCACTTGCTAGTTGCAGGTTCAACGGGTTCAGGGAAGTCAGTAGCAGTTAACGGCATTATTGCTAGCATCCTCATGAAGGCGAGACCTGACCAAGTTAAATTTATGATGGTTGACCCCAAGATGGTTGAGTTGTCTGTTTACAATGACATTCCCCACCTCTTGATTCCAGTTGTGACCAATCCACGCAAAGCCAGTAAGGCTCTGCAAAAGGTTGTGGATGAAATGGAAAATCGTTATGAACTCTTTGCCAAGGTAGGAGTTCGGAATATTGCAGGCTTTAATGCCAAGGTAGAAGAGTTCAATGCCCAGTCTGAGTACAAGCAAATTCCGCTACCGCTTATTGTCGTGATTGTGGATGAGTTGGCTGACCTTATGATGGTGGCCAGCAAGGAAGTGGAAGATGCCATCATTCGTCTTGGGCAGAAGGCGCGGGCTGCAGGTATCCACATGATTCTTGCAACCCAGCGTCCATCCGTTGATGTCATCTCTGGTCTGATCAAGGCCAATGTCCCATCTCGAGTGGCTTTTGCGGTATCATCAGGTACAGACTCGCGCACCATCTTGGATGAAAATGGAGCTGAGAAACTGCTTGGTCGAGGAGATATGCTCTTTAAACCAATCGATGAAAATCATCCAGTTCGTCTCCAAGGATCCTTTATCTCGGATGATGATGTTGAACGCATCGTAAACTTTATCAAGGCTCAGGCAGATGCGGACTACGATGAGAGTTTTGATCCAGGTGAGGTTTCTGAAAATGAAGGAGAATTTTCAGATGGTGAATCTGGTGGTGACCCGCTCTTTGAAGAAGCCAAGGCTTTGGTCATTGAGACCCAGAAAGCCAGCGCATCTATGATTCAGCGTCGTTTGTCAGTTGGATTTAATCGTGCGACCCGTCTCATGGAAGAGCTTGAGATAGCAGGTGTCATTGGTCCAGCTGAAGGTACCAAACCAAGAAAAGTTTTACAACAATAAAAAAATAGCTTCTTTCCAAGTTTGGAGGGAAGCTATTTTACTGGCTATTGATTACTTTTATTTTCTGAAGTTGGAGTATTATTGGACTGTTTTTCATTATCAGCGGCAGGTTTACTTGGAGTAGGAGTAGAAGAATCCTGAGTTGCTGCTTTCTGCTCTTCTTTTTTCTCTTCCTTGACGCTAGCTTTTGGTGTTTCCTCTTGCTGTGTTTTTTCTTGAGAAGTGTTATTTTCTTTATTGGGACTAGTATTTTCCTGAGGGGATTCCTTTTGAATTTCTTTGACAATTGTTGTCGTCTGGCTTGTCGTAGGTTCTTTTTTAGTATTTTTGTTATTATCCAAGGCGTTCATGATAGTGATACTTGCGGTAATTAAGCCAAGGATACTACCGATAGTAGCAACGGTTTTTTGAAAGACTGTGAAGCCTTTTTTGATGTGTTCTGTTTTTGGTTTTGAAGTTCTACGATAATTAGACATACATTCTCTCCTTTAATTAAAGTTTATTATACCGCATTTCTTTAAAAAAATCTTAAAAAAAGAGGAATTGCCCTTTCTTGTCGCAAGCTCCGTTTCATGATACAATAGAAGGAGTGATTTTAGAAAGTGTGAGAAAACATGATTTACTTTGATAATTCGGCGACGACCAAGCCTTATCCTGAAGCTCTTGAAACCTATATGCAGGTGGCTTCAAAAATTTTAGGAAACCCATCTAGTCTCCATCGTTTGGGAGACCAGGCAACACGAATCTTAGATGCTTCTCGCCAACAGATTGCAGATTTAATCGGTAAGAAAAGCGATGAAATCTTCTTTACTTCTGGTGGGACAGAAGGAGATAACTGGGTCATCAAGGGTGTGACCTTTGAAAAGGCTCAGTTTGGAAAACACATCATTGTATCAGCCATTGAACATCCGGCAGTCAAAGAGTCAGCCCTCTGGTTGAAAAGTCAAGGATTTGAAGTAGATTTTGCTCCAGTTGATAACAAAGGATTTGTAGATGTTGAAGCGTTATCAGATTTGATAAGACCTGATACGACCCTCGTTTCCGTCATGGCTGTGAACAATGAAATCGGCTCGATTCAACCTATTCAAGCTATTTCAGAACTATTGGCAGACAAGCCAACTATTTCCTTCCACGTTGATGCGGTTCAGGCACTTGCCAAGATTCCGACTGAAAAGTATCTGACAGAACGAGTGGATTTTGCGACTTTCTCTAGTCACAAGTTTCACGGAGTTCGAGGTGTTGGATTTGTCTATATCAAGTCTGGCAAGAAGATTACGCCTCTGTTGACTGGTGGTGGTCAGGAGCGTGATTATCGTTCAACAACTGAAAATGTGGCAGGAATTGCAGCGACAGCCAAGGCTCTCCGTTTGTCTATGGAAAAGCTAGGTTTCTTTACTAGCAAGACTGGGCAGATGAAGGCAGTGATTCGCCAAGCCCTTCTGGACTATCCAGATATTTTTGTCTTTTCAGATGAGGAAGACTTTGCCCCTCATATTCTGACTTTTGGAATCAAGGGTGTTCGTGGTGAAGTCATCGTTCACGCCTTTGAAGACTATGATATTTTTATCTCAACGACCTCTGCTTGTTCGTCAAAGGCAGGAAAACCAGCCGGAACCCTGATTGCTATGGGAGTGGACAAGGATAAGGCTCAGTCAGCTGTGCGTTTAAGCCTAGACCTTGAAAATGATATGAGTCAGGTCGAGCAGTTTTTGACCAAGTTAAAATTAATTTACAATCAAACTAGAAAAGTAAGATAGGAGCATTCATGCAGTATTCAGAAATTATGATTCGCTACGGAGAGTTGTCAACCAAGGGTAAAAATCGTATGCGTTTCATCAATAAACTTCGCAATAATATATCAGACGTTTTGTCTATCTATCCCCAAGTTAAGGTAACGGCAGATCGTGACCGTGCCCACGCTTACCTAAATGGAGCAGATTACACAGCAGTAGCAGAATCACTCAAACAAGTTTTTGGGATTCAAAACTTTTCTCCTGTTTATAAGGTCGAAAAATCTGTAGAAGTTCTGAAGTCTGCTGTCCAAGAGATTATGCAGGACATCTACAAGGATGGCATGACCTTTAAAATTTCTGGCAAGCGTAGCGACCACAACTTTGAGTTGGATAGTCGTGAACTCAATCAAACACTTGGAGGAGCTGTTTTCGAAGCCATTCCAAATGTGCAAGCTCAAATGAAAAGTCCTGACATCAATCTTCAGGTGGAAATCCGTGAAGAAGCAGCCTATCTTTCTTATGAAACCATTCGTGGGGCTGGTGGTTTGCCAGTTGGAACTTCTGGTAAAGGGATGCTCATGTTGTCAGGAGGGATCGACTCACCTGTAGCAGGTTATCTTGCACTTAAGCGTGGGGTGGATATTGAGGCTGTTCATTTTGCCAGCCCACCTTACACGAGTCCAGGCGCTCTTAAAAAAGCCCAAGATTTGACCCGTAAATTAACCAAGTTTGGGGGAAATATCCAGTTTATCGAAGTACCTTTCACAGAGATTCAAGAGGAAATCAAGGCCAAAGCGCCAGAAGCTTACTTGATGACTCTAACGCGTCGTTTTATGATGCGGATTACAGATCGTATTCGTGAGGTACGAAATGGTTTAGTTATCATCAATGGGGAAAGCCTAGGTCAAGTAGCCAGCCAAACCTTGGAGAGCATGCAGGCTATCAATGCAGTTACCAACACTCCCATCATCCGCCCAGTTGTAACCATGGACAAGTTGGAAATCATTGACATCGCCCAGGAAATCGATACCTTTGACATTTCAATCCAACCGTTTGAAGACTGCTGTACCATTTTTGCGCCAGATCGTCCGAAAACAAATCCTAAGATTAAGAATGCGGAGCAGTATGAAACTCGCATGGATGTTGAAGGTTTAGTTGAGCGAGCTGTGGCTGGAATCATGATTACTGAGATTACACCGCAGGCTGAAAAAGATGAAGTGGATGACTTGATTGACAATCTTCTCTAATCAGAAAATCCAGAAGAATTTAGAAAAATAAATGAAAAAGTTAGTTTTTAATTCCAAAAACGGAAGCAAAACTAACTTTTTTTCTATAAATGTGATATAATAAAATAAAATTTTGAATATAGAGAGTTTTCTGACAATGAATCAATCCTACTTTTATTTAAAAATGAAAGAACACAAACTCAAGGTTCCTTATACAGGTAAGGAACGCCGTGTACGTGTTCTTTTGCCTAAAGATTATGAGAAAGACACGGATCGTTCCTATCCTGTTGTTTACTTTCATGATGGGCAAAATGTTTTTTATAGCAAGGAGTCTTTCATTGGCCATTCATGGAAGATTATCCCAGCTATTAAGCGTAATCCTGATATCAGTCGCATGATTGTCGTTGCTATTGACAATGATGGTATGGGACGGATGAATGAGTACGCAGCTTGGAAGTTTCAAGAATCTCCTATTCCAGGGCAGCAGTTTGGCGGTAAGGGTGTGGAATATTCTGAGTTTGTCATGGAGGTGGTCAAACCTTTTATTGATGAGACCTACCGTACCAAAGCTGACCGCCAGCATACGGCTATGATTGGGTCTTCACTAGGAGGCAATATTACCCAGTTTATCGGTTTGGAATACCAAGACCAAATTGGATGTCTAGGGGTCTTTTCATCTGCTAACTGGCTCCACCAAGAAGCCTTTAATCGCTATATTGAACGCAAGAAACTATCGTCTGACCATCGTATCTTTATCTATGTTGGAACAGAAGAAGCAGATGATACGGACAAGACCCTGATGGCTGGTAATATCAAACAAGCCTATATCGACTCGTCACTTCGCTATTACCATGATTTGATAGCAGGTGGGGTACACTTAGATAATCTTGTTTTGAAAGTTCAGTCTGGTGCCATCCATAGTGAAATCCCTTGGTCAGAAAATTTACCAGATTGTCTCCGTTTTTTTGCAGAGAAATGGTAAGTTAGAAAAGGAGAAAGCCAATGCATATCGAAAACCTTAGCCACTGGAGTGGCAATCTTAACCGTGAAATGTACCTTAATCGTTATGGACATGCTGGGATTCCAGTTGTGGTCTTTGCTTCATCAGGTGGTAGTCACAACGAATACTATGATTTTGGCATGATTGGGGCCTGTGCTTCTTTTATCGAGGAAGGCCGTGTCCAGTTCTTTACCCTATCCAGTGTTGACAGTGAGAGCTGGTTGGCCACTTGGAAAAATGGGCATGACCAAGCGGAAATGCATCGTGCCTATGAACGCTATGTGATTGAAGAGGCTATTCCTTTTATCAAGCATAAGACAGGTTGGTTTGATGGCATGATGACGACAGGTTGCTCGATGGGCGCCTACCATGCAGTCAACTTTTTTCTCCAGCATCCAGATGTTTTTACAAAGGTGATTGCTCTTAGTGGTGTTTACGATGCACGTTTCTTTGTCGGCGATTACTACAATGACGATGCTATTTACCAAAACTCGCCAGTAGATTATATCTGGAATCAGAATGACGGCTGGTTTATTGATCGTTACTGTCAGGCAGAGATTGTGCTGTGTACGGGGCTTGGTGCCTGGGAACATGACGGACTACCGTCTTTCTACAAGCTCAAAGAAGCCTTTGACCAGAAACAAATTCCAGCCTGGTTTGCTGAATGGGGACACGATGTCGCCCACGACTGGGAATGGTGGCGCAAACAAATGCCCTATTTTCTTGGAAATCTCTATTTATAAAAGGAGTTACCTATGAATTACCTTGTTATTTCTCCCTACTATCCGCAAAACTTTCAACAGTTTACCATTGAGCTAGCCAATAAAGGCATCACAGTCTTGGGAATTGGTCAAGAACCATACGAGCAATTGGATGAACCTTTACGCAATAGCCTGACCGAGTATTTCCGTGTAGATAACCTTGAGAACATAGATGAAGTCAAACGTGCAGTTGCTTTTCTCTTTTATAAACATGGCCCGATTGACCGTATTGAATCCCACAATGAATACTGGCTTGAGCTGGATGCAACACTCAGAGAACAATTCAATGTCTTTGGTGCCAAAACAGAGGATCTCAAAAAGACGAAATTTAAGTCTGAAATGAAGAAGCTTTTCAAAAAAGCAGGTGTCCCCGTGGTACCTGGAGCTGTTATCAAGACGGAAGCAGATGTTGATCAAGCTGTGAATGAAATTGGCCTTCCAATGATTGCCAAACCTGACAATGGAGTGGGAGCAGCCGCGACCTTTAAGCTTGAAACAGAAGACGATATCAATCACTTCAAGCAAGAATGGGACCATTCGACCGTTTATTTCTTTGAAAAATTTGTCACTTCCAGCGAAATCTGTACCTTTGATGGGCTCGTGGACAAGGATGGAAAGATTGTCTTCTCAACAACCTTTGACTACGCCTATACACCGCTGGATCTCATGATTTACAAGATGGACAATTCCTACTATGTACTCAAGGAGATGGATCCCAAACTACGCAAGTATGGTGAAGCGATTGTCAAGGAGTTTGGTATGAAAGAACGTTTCTTCCATATCGAGTTCTTCCGTGAAGGGGATGATTACATCGCCATTGAGTACAATAACCGCCCTGCAGGTGGTTTTACCATTGATGTTTATAACTTTGCCCATTCCTTGGATCTTTATCGTGGCTATGCAGCTATTGTCGCAGGAGAAGAGTTCCCAGTGTCAGACTTTGAAGCTCAGTATTGTTTGGCTACATCACGTCGTGCAAATGCACATTATGTCTATTCTGAGGAGGACTTGATTGCTAAATACAGCCAGCATTTCAAGGTTAAAAAAATCATGCCAGCGGCCTTCGCGGAACTTCAAGGAGATTACCTGTATATGCTGACAACTCCGAGTCGACAAGAAATGGAGCAGATGATTGCAGATTTCGGACAACGTCAATAATAGGATATGAAGACTTAACAAGCTTTATTTGTTAAGTCTTTTTAAATTCCCTGAATAAAAGCGTTTTCCCAGTTATTCTTTTAGAAAACCTGTTGCTAAAAGATATAAAAATTGATAGAATAAGGATTGTCTAAAAAATTTTAAGGAGAATCTATCAAATGGATTTTACATGGGCTATTAAATATGCCACTGAATTCTTGGGAACTGCTATTTTGATCATTCTAGGTAATGGTGCAGTTGCTAACGTTGAACTTAAAGGTACGAAAGGTCACCAAAGTGGCTGGCTCGTTATCGCTGTTGGTTACGGTATGGGGGTTATGATTCCAGCTTTGATGTTTGGTAATGTATCAGGTAACCACATCAACCCAGCCTTCACTCTTGGGCTTGCAATCAGCGGTCTCTTCCCTTGGGCACAAGTAGCGCCTTATATCATCGCACAAGTTTTGGGTGCTATCTTTGGTCAAGCCTTGGTTGTGGCAACACACCGCCCATACTACTTGAAAACTGAAAATCCAAACAACATCTTGGGTACTTTCTCAACAATCTCAAGTTTGGATCAAGGTACAAAAGAATCACGCTTTGCAGCAACTGTTAACGGTTTTGTAAATGAGTTTATTGGTTCATTTGTTCTTTTCTTTGCAGCTCTTGGATTAACTAAAAACTTCTTTGGTGCTGAGGTTCTTCAATACATGAAACAAATGGCTAGTCAAGCAGGTCAAACAGTCGATTTCTCTGATTTAGCAATTAAAGCTCAAACAGCACCTCATACAGCTTCAGGTCTTGGAATTGCTCACTTGGCACTTGGATTCCTTGTTATGGCCTTGGTAACATCACTTGGTGGACCTACAGGACCTGCCTTGAACCCAGCCCGTGACTTGGGACCACGTCTCCTTCATGCTTTCCTTCCAAAATCAGTTCTTGGTGAGCACAAAGGTGATTCGAAATGGTGGTATTCTTGGGTACCAGTAGTAGCACCGATCGCAGCAGCAATTGCGGCAGTAGCTATCTTCAAATTCCTTTACCTATAAGAAATTGAAACCGAGGAAATCCTCGGTTTTTTAGATGAAATTTTACGAAAAAAAGGTAAATCTGAGCATAATTTCTTGTAAAAAATTCTAAAATCCTTTAAAATAAAAGAGTTGGAGGAATTTATGAATGTAAATCAAATTGTACGGATTATTCCTACTTTAAAAGTTAATAATAGAAAATTAAATGAAACATTTTATATAGAAACCCTTGGCATGAAGGCCTTGTTAGAAGAGTCAGCCTTTCTGTCACTAGGTGATCAAACAGGTCTAGAAAAGCTGGTTTTAGAAGAAGCTCCAAGTATGCGCACTCGTAAGGTAGAGGGAAGAAAAAAACTAGCTAGATTGATTGTCAAAGTGGAAAATCCCTTAGAAATTGAAGGACTCTTATCTAAAACAGATTCGATTCATCAATTATATAAAGGTCAAAACGGCTACGCTTTTGAAATTTACTCTCCAGAAGATGATTTGGTTTTGATTCATGCGGAAGATGACAGAGCAAGTCTAGTAGAAGTAGGAGAAAAGCCAGAATTTCAAACAGATCTGGAGTCAATTTCTTTAAGTAAATTTGAAATTTCTATGGAATTACACCTCCCAACGGATGTAGATAGTTTTTTGGAACTATCTGAAATTGGGACATCACTTGATTTTATCCCAGCTCAGGGTCAAGATTTGACTGTGGACAATACGGCTACTTGGGACTTATCTATGCTCAAGTTCTTGGTCAATGAACTAGATATAGCAAGTCTTCGCCAGAAGTTTGAGTCTACTGAATATTTTATTCCTAAGTCTGAAAAATTCTTCCTTGGTAAAGATAGAAATAATGTTGAATTGTGGTTTGAAAAAGTATGAAGTGGACCAAGATTATTAAAAAAATAGAAGAACAAATCGAGGCAGGGATTTATCCCGGAGCCTCTTTTGCGTATTTTAAGGACAATCAATGGACGGAGTTCTATTTAGGCCAGAGTGACCCAGAGCATGACTTACAGACTGAGGCAGGACTAGTTTACGACCTAGCCAGTGTCAGCAAGGTTGTTGGGGTTGGTACCGTTTTTACCTTCTTGTGGGAAAAAGGTCAATTAGATATTGACAGACCGGTAACAGATTTTTTAGCTGAGAGTGATTATCCAGACATCACTATTCGTCAGCTCTTAACTCACGCTACAGACCTTGATCCGTTTATTCCCAATCGTGATCTTTTAACAGATTCAGAATTAAAGGAAGCGATGTTTCATCTCAATAGACGAAATCAGCCAGCCTTTCTTTATTCGGATGTCCATTTTTTGCTGTTGGGTTTTATTTTGGAAAGAATCTTTAATCAAGACTTGGATGTGATTTTACAAGAACAAGTTTGGAATCCTTGGAGAATGACGGAAACCCAATTTGGACCTGTTGAGCTTGCTGTTCCAACGGTTAGAGGTGTAGAGGTAGGCATGGTACATGATCCCAAAGCTCGTCTCCTGGGCAGACATGCTGGTAGTGCTGGTTTATTTTCGACTGTAAAGGATTTACAAATCTTTTTAGAACACTATTTAGCAGATGATTTCGCAAGAGATTTGAGTCAAAATTTTTCTCCTTTGGATGACAAGGAACGTTCTTTGGCATGGAATTTGGAAGAAGATTGGCTAGACCATACGGGCTATACAGGTACCTTTATCATGTGGAATCGTCAGAAGCAAGAAGCGGCTATTTTTCTATCGAATCGTACCTATGAAAAGGATGAGAGGGCTCAATGGATTGTAGATCGTAATCAAGTGATGGACTTGATTCGTAAAGAAGAGTAAGGAGAGACATGTCAAACAGTTTAAAGGGGACTTTATTAACAGTTGTGGCTGGGATTGCTTGGGGCTTGTCAGGAACGAGTGGCCAATACCTGATGGCGCACGGAATTTCGGCCCTGGTTTTGACCAACTTGCGTCTTTTAATCGCTGGTGGAATTCTCATGCTCTTGGCTTATGCTACTGCAAAAGATAGAATGCTGGCCTTTTTAAATGATAGAAAGAGTTTGCTGTCTCTTCTCATTTTTGCTCTAATTGGTCTCTTCCTCAATCAATTTGCCTATCTAACTGCTATTCAGGAGACCAATGCAGGAACCGCGACGGTGCTTCAGTATGTTTGTCCTGTTGGGATTTTAATTTATAGCTGTATCAAGGATAAGGTGGCGCCGACACTGGGAGAGATTGTTTCTATCATATTAGCCATCGGAGGAACCTTCCTGATCGCAACACATGGGCAGTTGGACCAGTTATCTATGACACCTGCAGGTCTGTTCTGGGGCCTCTTTTCTGCTCTGACTTACGCCCTGTATATCATTTTGCCCATAACCTTGATTAAGAAGTGGGGTAGCAGTTTGGTCATTGGTGTGGGAATGGTCATAGCTGGTTTGGTCGCCCTTCCTTTTACAGGGGTTCTACAGGCCAATATACCGACTAGTCTTGATTTTCTCCTTGCTTTTGCGGGCATTATCCTTATCGGGACTGTCTTTGCCTATACAGCGTTCTTAAAAGGAGCCAGTCTGATTGGACCAGTTAAGTCAAGTTTGTTGGCTTCTATTGAGCCAATTTCGGCAGTTTTCTTTGCCTTCCTAATTATGAATGAACAATTTTATCCTATTGATTTTCTTGGTATGGCAATGATATTGTTTGCTGTAACTCTGATTTCTTTGAAAGATTTATTGTTAGAGAAATAAACAAAAAATGAAAGTAGATGATAACCACTCTCAAAGAGGGTTTATTTTTACTAGTAAAAGTCTTTAAATCTAAATGAATTAATGAAATTTTATAAAAGTTTAAACCTTTTTTCTTAAAATATTTATATGAGTATAGAATACCTGGAGAAAATATGAATATTTTTAAAAAAATACATCCATCTAAACCTCTAAAATACTTGAGATGGTTTGACATTGTGATTATTACGATCATAATGTTTGGTCAGTTTATAATTCGTTCAACCGAGCTATTTTTAGCAAATACGTTTCCAACGGGTGCATCAAGTACAGTAGGGGCAGTTAGACAGGCTGCAAGCGAAAGTGCGGCTTATTTTAGTAATTTTACCCTGCAAGCTATATTACTGACTGTGACCTTACTCTATCTTTTGATTCGAAATTATGATTTTAAACAGCTTCCTATTCGCTGGAATTGGTCCATTATCTTTTGGGTTCCATTTATATTTGCTTTAGTGGGACTGTTTGGAGACTTGGTTACAACTCTCACTGGTAAATATAATTACTTTAATCCAGACCTTTTTGCCTATATAGATTTCACGCAAATAATAGGGAAGTTCTTAGCTCTCAGCCCGATAGCGATTGCCTATGCCTTGCTTAATGGATTTTATGAAGAGTTTTTCTTTCTAGGTTTGTTAACTTCAGTGAAGGAAAAACACAAGTGGTTGGTTTTGCTTTATTCTACTAGTATTCGTATTTCCTTCCACACCTATCAAGGATTAGTATGGGCTTTGGTAATCGGTGTAGTTTATGGCTTATTCTATTATTTCTTATACAAATATAAAATTAAAAATCTCCTTCCATTCTTTCTCATGCATGCTTTAGCAGATATGTTTGGTTCTAGCCTGATCTATCTATTGGTTGCTTGGGGGACTTAAGAATTAGAAAAGTCCACTCAGTTGTCTGAGCGGACTTTTTGTGTCAAGACGTTTAGTCTTTATTTTCGTATGGCAAGATTAAGTTCAAGATGATTCCTGTCATGGCTGATAGGGCAGTACCTGAAAGTGTAACTGGACCGAGTTTAAGGATAGCTCCTCCAAGTCCAAGTACCAACATAGCACTTGCGATGATTAGGTTACGCATTTGACTGAAGTCAACACGTTCTTTGATCAAGACTTTCAAACCGTTGCTGGCGATAACTCCATAGAGAAGGATTGACATACCACCAAGTACAGCATTTGGAATGGTTGAAATCAAGGCAGTGAATTTACCAAGGAAGCTAAGGGCAATCGCGATGAAGGCAGCGTTACGGATAACTGAGACAGAAGCGATACGAGTCATACCGATAACCCCTGTATTTTCTCCGTAAGTTGTATTGGCTGGTCCACCAAGGAAGGCAGAAACAGAAGTTGCGATACCGTCACCAAGAAGAGTACGGTGAAGACCTGGTTCTTTCAAGAATTGACGGCCACAGATTTGACCCAAAACAGTATGGTCTCCGATATGTTCAGAAATTGTTACGATAGCGATTGGCAAGATAGCGATAGTTTCTGGACCAAAGTAAAGATTATATTCTTTAAAGGCACCACCAGTACTAAATGGCAAGTAGAAACCAGGAATTTCAAACCAGTTAGCTTTAAGGACTGGTGTAAAGTCAACCAAGCCAAGTGTTAGTGCGAAGAGGTAACCACCGATAATGGCAAAGAGGAATGGAATGATTCGTAGGAATCCTTTTCCTTTTGTATTGATAAAGGCAGCAATCAAGAAAGTAACAACTGCTACAAGAGCATTTTTCCAATTTCCATCAGCTACAAGACCAGCATTAGTAACAGCTGAACCTGCAAGTCCAAGACCGATAACGATAATCATAGGTCCGATGATGATTGGTGGCAAGAGTTTATCAATCCATTTTGTACCTGCAAAACGAACACCAGCAGCCACAAGGACATAGACTAAACCAGTCAAGATAACCCCTGTTTGAGCAGCAGATACATCACCACCCATTTCTTTCATAGCAAGTGACATTGCTGTGATAAAGGCAAATGAAGAACCTAGATAAACGGGAACTTTAAAACCAGTTGAAATCATATAGATGAGTGTTCCAACACCTGAAGCAAAAAGGGCAACAGATACAGGCATTCCCAAAATCAATGGTACCAAGATGGTCGCACCAAACATGGCGAAAACGTGTTGGAAACTAAGGAGAATTCCTTTTCCAGCCGAAGGACGTTGGTCAACGTCTAGTAACAAATCAACAGTTGATTCTTGTTTCATATAAACCTCACTTTTGGGCATCAAAAAAGAGCCCATTATTTTACAGCAATAGGCCCTCAGAGTAAGACTTCTCTAAAATCTAGACTTTAAAGAGTTTTAAATATTTCTGCGTCTTCGTCACCTCACGGGATGACATTAAAAACCTTTGCTTAGGATAGTATAGCAGAAAAAAATGATTTTGTAAATCATTTTTTCCCGAGCCCGAAAATAAGAGAGCGAGGTTGATTTTGTAAATCATTTTTTCCCGAGCCTAAAAATAAAAGAGCGAGGCTGACTTTGTAAATATTTTTTTACTAAAAAATTTAAAGCGGGCGTTTGTTGGGCATGCCAGCCTTTCTTGGATATTTATTTGGTGTTTCTTTTTTCTTTTCTACCACTGTGATGTAACGTGGATCTCCATTTGGTAGGGCGTAGCTGAGATTGTCTTCGACTTTACTGAAGAGGAGGTTGAGGGCATTCTTAGCTTCTAATAATTCCTCAGGCGCATTGCTGGCCTTGAGTGCCAATAGTTTTCCACCAACTTTAAGGTAGGGAATAGTTAATTCAGATAGGACTTGCATACGGGCAACCGCACGAGCTGTTACATAATCATATTGAGCACGGAAGTTCTTGTCTTGTGCCAAGTCTTCTGCACGTCCATGGTAGAAATGAACACCGTCCAAATCCAGTTCTTGAGCCAACAGTTGGAGGAAGTTGATGCGCTTATTGAGTGAATCAATGATGGTCACATCTAGCTGAGGATAGAGAATTTTCATCGGTAGACTAGGAAATCCTGCCCCAGCACCGATGTCAAGAAGTTTGATAGTTTCATTGGGAATCAAACCTTGCAGAATAGGCGCAATAGAATCGTAAAAATGTTTGAGATAAACTTCATCCTTGTCTGTAATAGCTGTTAGATTGATTTTTTCATTCCACTCGACCAAGAGTTCAAAATAACGTTCAAATTGTTTTTTTTGCTGGTCCGAAAGTGGAAGATTCTGCTCGGCAAGCAGGTTGTAAAATGTTTCTGGTTTCATAGTTATTTCCTTCTTTAGTATCATCTTATTTTACCACAATCATTAAAAATTTGATATACTGGTACTAATCTAAAAGCAGAAAGGACTTATATCATGACTTGGATTATTCTTGGAGTTTTAGCTCTTATTGTTATTTTTGTGATTGTTAGCTATAACGGTTTGGTTAAGAATCGTATGCAAACAAAGGAGGCTTGGAGTCAGATTGATGTTCAGTTGAAACGTCGAAATGATCTCTTGCCAAACTTGATTGAGACTGTAAAAGGTTATGCCAAATATGAAGGTTCTACCCTTGAAAAGGTGGCAGAACTACGTAACCAAGTGGCGGCAGCGACTTCACCAGCAGAAGCTATGAAAGCTAGTGATGCCCTTACTCGTCAGGTTTCAGGTATTTTTGCAGTTGCAGAAAGCTATCCAGATTTGAAAGCCAGTGCAAACTTTATTAAATTGCAAGAGGAGTTGACAAATACAGAAAATAAAATTTCTTACTCTCGTCAACTCTACAACAGTGTTGTCAGCAACTACAATGTAAAATTAGAAACTTTCCCAAGCAAT
Organism: Streptococcus sp. HMSC070B10; assembly: GCF_001808665.1. GTDB lineage: Bacteria > Bacillota > Bacilli > Lactobacillales > Streptococcaceae > Streptococcus. Next base: position 188,710 of record NZ_KV794152.1, read on the forward strand.
ATTATCGCTGGAATGTTTGGATTTAAAGCAGCAGATTTCCTTCAAACACCAGAAGAGGAAAAGGCAGTTCCTAAAGTTGATTTTAGCGGTTTAGGTGACTAAAATGTTGTTTGATCAAATTGCAAGCAATAAACGAAAAACCTGGATCTTGTTGCTGGTATTTTTCTTACTCTTAGCTCTTGTTGGCTATGCGGTTGGTTACCTCTTTATGCGGTCTGGGCTTGGTGGTTTGGTTATCGCACTGATTATCGGCTTTATCTATGCCTTGTCCATGATTTTTCAATCGACAGAGATCGTCATGTCCATGAATGGGGCGCGTGAGGTGGATGAGCAAACGGCACCAGACCTCTACCATGTAGTGGAAGATATGGCTATGGTGGCTCAGATTCCTATGCCTCGTGTTTTCATCATTGATGATCCAGCCTTAAATGCCTTTGCGACAGGTTCTAACCCTCAAAACGCAGCGGTTGCTGCGACGTCAGGTCTCCTATCTATCATGAATCGTGAAGAACTAGAAGCTGTTATGGGACATGAAGTCAGTCATATTCGTAATTACGATATCCGCATTTCGACTATTGCTGTTGCCCTTGCTAGTGCTATCACCATGCTTTCTAGTGTGGCAGGTCGTATGATGTGGTGGGGTGGCGCAGGTCGCAGACGAAGTGACGATGACCGAGATGGAAATGGCTTAGAAATCATTATGCTAGTGGTTTCCCTACTAGCTATTGTGCTGGCACCTCTCGCTGCAACCTTGGTACAACTAGCTATTTCTCGTCAGAGGGAATTCCTAGCTGATGCTTCTAGTGTCGAGTTGACGCGCAATCCTCAAGGGATGATTAATGCTCTACGTAAGTTGGATAATAGTAAACCGATGAGTCGTCCTGTCGATGATGCCAGTAGTGCACTTTATATCAATGATCCTAAGAAAGGTGGAGGGTTCCAAAAACTCTTTTATACCCACCCACCTATCTCAGAACGGATTGAACGTTTAAAACATATGTAAAAAGAATCCAGAGGCGGTCTCTGGATTTTTGCTATGTTGAAAATTTATAAATCTTCTAAATCAACGACTTCCAAACCGTGTTCTGTCAAGCGGTAGATGCTTGAACAGACCTCTTTTAAGAAACGACGGTCATGCGAAACAGTGATGATACCGCCTGGATAGGTTGCAAAGAGTTTTCTGATTTGGGGTTGAGAAGTTGGAGAAAAGTTTCGTGTGGGTTCATCTAGCAGGAGAAAGTTTAGTTTGCGCAAGACCAAATCCAAAAGCAGGAGTTTACCTTGTTGTCCGCCAGATAAGGAGCGAATTTGATGTTGCATTTCTGGATAACTGAAATTGAGACTGGCTAGGTGAGATTGGATTTTCTGTAGTTCCTCTTTTCGTCCAGTTTGACTGAGGTAGGCTATTGGAGATAAATCCAATTGCAGTTTTTTATGGTAATCTTGTGGCATAAAACCAAGCGAAATCTCTCTTTTGGCGCTGAGCAGTTGTTGAAACTTGGCTAACAGAGTTGATTTCCCAACACCATTTGGCCCGATAATACCGATTTTTTCTTGGCCACGGATAGTTAATTGTAGTTCTTGCACCAGAACTCGGTCGCCAATGGACAAATTTTCTTTTTCCAGTTGGATTAAGACTTTAGATGCCGGTAATGGCTGTATATCTGAGAAAAAAAGTCTGATTTCTTCCTCTTCAAGTGGTTTTTGGGTCATGGTCTGAGCTGTTTTTTCAAAGCGTTTTTCTTGAGAGAGGACAGTTTTCATCTTTTTAGCCAATAGGCGCCCAGCAGTACTGTCTTTGGTAGCTCGAAGCGCAGTTTCTACATTTTGCTTGACTCGCCGATGTTTTTCCATGGTTTTATTGTAGGCTCTTTGGTCGTTAGCAGCTTGCTGGCTTTGTTTGATAAAATTAGCCTTTCTCTGGTCGCTATAGCTCTCATAGTCTAAGTGCTCTACTATCGTTTCTGCTTCTTTACGGTGCTTGACCAGTTGCAAGTGGACAATAGTATCAGCGGTTTCAGAAAGAAAGTCTTCATCATGGGAAATGAAAATAACGGTTTGCCGAATCTTTCGAATCTGACCTTTTATCCAATCAACCGTCTCAAGGTCCAGGTCATTTGAAGGTTCATCTAAAAATAAAATCTCAAAGGGTTTGGCTAACTCATGGATGAGCTGAATTTTCAAAGCTTCGCCCCCTGATAGACTGCCAATCTCTTGGTTGCTAGCAAAGCGATCGCCATCAAAATGCAATTCCTCAGCCAAACGATAGAGGATACTGTAGTCTAAATCAAGAGAATCTAAAAAGAAGTAGTCGTGTAGACTTTTCTTTTTCAGCTCCTCGGGAAGTTTTTGAGGAATATAGGCCAGTGACTGATAGTCAGACTGAATGTCTCCCCTGATAGTGAAATTAGGCAAAGCTTCCCCCATTAAAGTTTTAAGCAAGGTTGATTTGCCATTTCCTTCTTCACCAATAATAGCTACCTTTTCCCCGTCTTGGATAGTCATGGTTAGGTCAGATACAAGATCTCGTAGATCTTTGTTTTGCGTGATGGTTAGATGATTGATTTTTATCATATTGTTGCCCTTTCTAGAATGTCGATAGTGCATAACAAAAAGCTCTACTTTATCTAGTAGAGCCCAAAGTCACTGTCGAAACTCTATTATCCTCGTTGAAAAACTCGTCAAACTAGCTTGGAGCTGCCTACCCCAACCCAAGAGGAGCATAGCTTTCTAGTTTTTTTATTTTCAATGAGGACAAGATACTAGAAAATCTAGTATAAAAAGAGCACACAAAAAGAGACAAAAACAAGATCTACTAAATAAAGGTTCTTTATTTGATAGACTTAGTTGTTCATGTCTCCCTTACCTCCGAGTATTAGTACCTCTATCCTATACCTTTCAGGATATTTTGTCAACAGAAAACTGACAATTCTAATCTCTAAAATCCGAAAACAGGTCCATAAAGAGTCAGTACGTGTTTGACATGCTCGTAATGGAACTTGTCATAGTTTCGCCAAGCAGTGCGTGCTTGCTCGTTCAGTTTTAGGCTACCGAGACCTATCAGAAGACTGGTACGTTGGTAAAATTTCTCAAGGTCTATTAAGATACTGTTGTTCAACTTTTCCGCTTTTTTGAGCTCTTTTATAGTAGTGTTTAGCAGCTCTTGTAATCGAATATCATCTGCAGTACCCTGTTTGCAGATTTGGAAACTTTTATTTAACTCGGATAGGAGTTGGGTTGCATTAGTAATGAGTTCTTTGTCTTCCATGTGAGCATCCTCCTTGCTCTGATGTATTATTGCCTATAGTATAGCACTAAAAAATAAAAATGTCATAGTAAATATGTTAAAAAATCGAAATTTAATTACAAAGTTTGCTGTGCTGATTTGTAGTCTTTTCATGGTATAATCAAGAGAGTAAATCTTTATGGAGGAAGTATGAAATTAAATATTCAAGAAATTCGTAAGCAGTCTGAAGGCTTGCATTTTGAACAAACGTTAGACCTAGCCGCAGACCTGCGTGCACGCAATCAAGAAATTTTAGATGTTAGAGATATCCTTGCGGTTGGGAAAGTACAGTACGAAGACCGTATGTATTTCTTAGATTATCAGTTGTCTTATACCATTGTTCTTGCTTCAAGTCGCAGTATGAAGTCGGTTGAGTTAGTTGAATCTTATCCAGTAACGGAAGTTTTCATGGAAGGCGCAACCAACCAACTAGATCAAGAAGTTTTAGACGATGATTTAGTCCTGCCTATCGAAAATGGAGAACTTGACCTTGCTGAGAGCGTAGCAGACAATATCCTGTTGAACATTCCTATCAAGGTTTTGACGGCTGAAGAAGAGGCTGGTCAAGGATTTGTGTCAGGAAATGACTGGCAAATCATGACAGAAGAAGAATACCAAGCCCAACAAGCGGTTAAGAAAGAAGAAAACAGTCCTTTTGCTGGCCTACAAGGACTATTTGATGGAGACGAATAATGGTCTTGTCAAAAAAACGCGCACGAAAGGTGCTAGAAGAAATTATTGCTCTTTTTCCAGATGCCAAGCCCAGTCTTGATTTTACCAATCATTTTGAACTACTAGTTGCGGTCATGTTGTCAGCTCAGACAACAGATGCAGCGGTAAATAAGGCCACACCAGCTCTCTTTGCTACCTTTCCAACGCCACAAGCCATGTCTGTTGCGACAGAGGGTGAGATTGCTTCACACATTTCTCGCTTGGGACTGTATCGAAATAAGGCTAAATTCCTTAAAAAATGTGCCCAACAGTTACTAGATGATTTTGATGGTCAAGTCCCTCAGACACGTGAGGAATTGGAGAGTTTGGCAGGTGTTGGTCGCAAGACAGCCAATGTTGTCATGAGTGTGGGCTTTGGAATTCCAGCCTTTGCAGTAGATACTCATGTGGAGCGTATTTGCAAACACCACGATATCGTCAAAAAATCAGCGACACCACTTGAGGTGGAAAAGCGGGTCATGGATATCTTGCCACCGGAGCAGTGGTTAGCTGCCCATCAGGCCATGATTTATTTTGGAAGAGCTATTTGTCATCCTAAAAATCCAGAGTGTGACCAGTACCCACAGTTATATGACTTTAGCAATTTATAAGATGGGGTTTCAAAAGTTTTTGCTTGATTTTAAGCATGCTTTGTGCTATAGTATTTGATAACTAAATATTCCTTTAAACCTGTCCCGTGAGGCAGGCAAGGAGCGTGATAAAGTAGAAGGGTGGAGTCTATACTGTTTGCAGTAGGGCTTACTTAGCTATACATTTCAAGTCTCCTTGTTTAAGGAGACTTTTCTTTTTGGAGGTTTGTCATGAAGGCAAAAGAAGTTGTAGACGAATTGACTGTCAAACGAGCTATTACGCGTATTACTTATGAGATTATCGAACGCAACAAAGATTTGAATAAAATCGTCTTGGCTGGTATTAAAACTCGTGGTGTATTTATCGCCCACCGAATCCAAGAACGTTTGGAGCAACTAGAAAATCTTTCAGTTCCTGTTGTGGAATTGGATACCAAACCTTTCCGTGATGATGTTAAAAGTGGAGAAGATACTTCTTTGGTTTCTGTTGATGTGACAGACCGTGAAGTTATCTTGGTGGATGATGTGCTCTATACAGGTCGTACCATCCGTGCTGCTATTGATAATATTGTAGGTCATGGTCGTCCTGCGCGCGTGAGTTTAGCTGTTCTGGTCGATCGTGGACATAGAGAATTGCCAATCCGTCCAGATTACGTTGGAAAAAACATCCCAACTAGTCGTTCTGAAGAAATCATCGTAGAGATGGCAGAACTTGATGGCCAAGACAGAGTTCTGATTACTGAAGAAGCTTAGAAAGCTAAAGGAGTAGCCATGTCAGAAAATCAACAAGCATTGAACCATGTGGTGTCCATGGAAGACCTCACTGTCGATCAAGTGATGAAATTGATCAAGCGAGGAATTGAGTTTAAAAATGGGGCTCAGCTTCCTTATGAAGACCATCCGATTGTTTCCAATCTTTTCTTTGAGGATTCTACACGGACGCATAAGTCCTTTGAAGTGGCAGAGATTAAACTGGGATTGGAGCGACTGGACTTTGATGTGAAGACCAGCTCGGTTAATAAGGGTGAGACACTTTATGATACCATCCTGACTCTGTCTGCTTTAGGAGTGGATGTCTGTGTGATTCGCCACCCTGAGGTTGACTACTACAGAGAGTTAATTGCAAGTCCGACGATTACGACTTCCATCATCAATGGTGGAGATGGTTCGGGTCAACACCCTAGCCAGAGCTTGCTTGATTTGATGACTATTTATGAGGAATTTGGTCACTTTGAGGGTCTCAAGGTTGCGATTGCAGGTGACTTGGACCACTCACGCGTTGCTAAATCCAATATGCAGATTTTGAAACGCTTGGGAGCTGAACTTTATTTTGCTGGACCTGAGGAATGGAGAAGTCAAGAGTTTGCAGATTATGGACAGTTTGTAACCATTGATGAAATCATTGATCAGGTGGATGTCATGATGTTTCTCCGTGTGCAACATGAACGCCATGATAGTGGAGCTGTCTTTTCAAAAGAAGACTACCATGCCCAACATGGCTTGACTCAAGAACGTTATGACCGTTTGAAAGAAACAGCAATCCTTATGCACCCAGCCCCAGTCAACCGTGATGTAGAAATCGCAGACCACTTGGTTGAAGCACCAAAATCACGGATTGTCCAACAAATGACCAATGGTGTCTTTGTTCGAATGGCAATCTTAGAATCCGTACTGGCGAGTAGAAACGCCAACTAAAACACAAGACGTTAAAAGACGCCAGTGAGCGTCCACGAGAGGTGAAAATATGACAAAAAGACTTCTAGTATTAGAAGATGGCACAGTTTTTGAAGGCAAGGCCTTCGGAGCAGATATTGATGTAACAGGAGAAATCGTCTTTAATACAGGGATGACCGGCTACCAAGAATCCATTACAGACCAGTCTTATAATGGACAAATCTTGACCTTTACCTATCCTTTGGTAGGAAATTATGGAATTAACCGTGATGATTATGAATCCATTATTCCAACTTGTAAGGGAGTCGTTGTTTTCGAAGAAGCACGAAGAGCAAGCAACTGGCGCAACCAAATGACCTTGGATGAATTTTTGAAAGCCAAGAAAATTCCTGGTATTTCAGGGATTGATACGCGTGCACTCACCAAGATTATCCGTAAGCATGGTACGATGCGTGCAACCTTGACCCATGTTGGGGACAGTATGGACCATGTGACGGACCAGCTCCAAGCAACAGTCTTGCCGACAGACAATATCAAGCAGGTTTCTACTAAAACTTCATATCCAGCTCCAGGAGTTGGTTTAAGTGTTGTCTTAGTGGACTTTGGTCTCAAGCACTCAATCTTACGTGAACTTTCTAAACGCAACTGTAACGTGACCGTCGTTCCTTATTCAACAACGGCGGAAGAAATTCTCCATCTCAATCCTGACGGAGTTATGTTGTCAAACGGTCCAGGTAACCCAGAAGATGTTCCACAAGCACTCGACATGATTCGTGGTGTGCAAGGAAAAATTCCAATCTTTGGTATCTGTATGGGGCATCAACTCTTTGCAATGGCAAATGGTGCTAAGACCTATAAGATGAAATTTGGACACCGTGGATTCAACCATGCGGTACGCGAAATTGCTACAGGACGTGTGGATTTTACAAGTCAAAACCATGGTTATGCAGTTAGCCGTGAGGATTTGCCAGAACACTTGATTATCACCCACGAAGAAATCAATGACAAGTCAGTTGAAGGTGTGCGTCACAGATATCAACCTGCTTTCTCTGTCCAATACCATCCAGATGCAGCCCCTGGTCCACACGACGCTAGCTACCTATTTGATGAGTTTATCGAGATGATGGAAGCTTTTAAACAATCAAACTAAGAACGAGTAAAAGCTCGTCGGAGAATTTATTTAATGGCAACCTGAGAGTTGCCGAATAGAAAGGAGAAGGGTAGTCCGTATTTGCTAAACTGAATACGGGCTACGGACGGTGCTAAAAAGATAGTTATTCCTAGAACTGATAGTTCTTCGTCATAACTCCTATTTTAGCTTTGTCCGCTTGACGCCCTTAATATCTTATAAATGCCTAAACGTACTGATATTCAAAAAATTATGGTGATTGGTTCTGGTCCGATTATTATTGGTCAGGCTGCTGAGTTTGACTACGCTGGGACCCAGGCTTGCTTGTCTTTGAAAGAGGAAGGTTATGAGGTTGTTTTGGTTAACTCAAACCCTGCCACCATCATGACGGATAAGGAAATTGCTGATAAGGTTTATATTGAACCGATTACACTTGAGTTTGTAACGCGTATTCTTCGTAAGGAACGTCCAGATGCCTTGCTACCAACACTCGGTGGTCAGACAGGTCTCAATATGGCCATGGAATTGTCTAAGAATGGTATTTTGGATGAGCTTGGTGTTGAGCTTCTGGGAACTAAATTATCTGCCATTGACCAAGCGGAGGACCGTGACCTCTTTAAACAATTGATGGAAGAGCTCAACCAACCAATCCCAGAATCTGAAATTGTAAACACTGTTGAAGAAGCTGTTGCCTTTGCAGCAACAATTGGCTACCCAGTCATCGTTCGTCCAGCCTTTACCCTTGGTGGTACTGGTGGTGGTATGTGTGCCAATGAGGAAGAATTGCGTGAAATCGCTGAAAATGGATTGAAATTGTCACCTGTTACCCAATGTTTGATTGAGCGTTCAATCGCAGGTTTTAAGGAAATCGAATACGAGGTTATGCGCGACTCAGCTGACAATGCTTTGGTTGTTTGTAACATGGAAAACTTTGACCCAGTTGGGATTCACACAGGGGATTCCATTGTATTTGCCCCTGCCCAAACCATGTCAGATTATGAAAACCAAATGCTTCGTGACGCAAGTTTGAGCATTATTCGTGCTCTTAAGATTGAAGGTGGATGTAATGTTCAGCTGGCCCTTGACCCACACAGTTTTAAGTACTATGTTATCGAAGTAAACCCTCGTGTATCGCGTTCTTCAGCCCTGGCATCTAAGGCGACAGGGTATCCGATTGCAAAATTGGCTGCTAAGATTGCAGTAGGTTTGACCTTGGATGAGGTTATTAACCCAGTTACAGGTTCAACCTATGCCATGTTTGAGCCTGCCCTTGACTATGTGGTTGCGAAAATTCCACGTTTCCCATTTGATAAATTTGAGAAAGGTGAACGCCGTCTGGGTACCCAAATGAAAGCAACTGGGGAAGTTATGGCTATCGGTCGCAACATCGAAGAGTCACTTCTTAAAGCTTGTCGCTCCCTTGAAATTGGGGTTCACCACAATGAAATGCCGGAACTTGCAGAAGTTTCTGATGATGCTTTGATTGAAAAGGTTGTGAAAGCCCAAGATGACCGTCTCTTCTATGTGTCAGAAGCTATTCGCCGTGGTTACACTCCAGAAGAAATTGCTGAATTGACTAAGATTGATATCTTCTATCTGGATAAACTCTTGCATATCTTTGAAATTGAGCAAGAATTGGGTGCTCACACACAAGATCTAGACGTTTTGAAAACTGCAAAATTGAATGGATTTTCAGACCGTAAGATTGCAGAACTATGGGAAACGACTGCAGACCAAGTTCGTCAACTTCGCTTGGAAAACAAGATTGTCCCAGTCTACAAGATGGTCGATACTTGTGCGGCAGAGTTTGACTCTGAAACACCATATTTCTATTCAACCTATGGTTGGGAAAATGAATCTATCAGATCTGATAAGGAATCCGTCCTAGTTCTAGGTTCAGGTCCAATCCGTATCGGTCAAGGGGTTGAATTTGACTACGCAACCGTTCACTCAGTTAAGGCTATCCAGGCTGCTGGTTATGAAGCTATTATCATGAATTCAAACCCAGAGACCGTTTCTACGGACTTCTCTGTGTCTGATAAGCTATACTTTGAACCATTGACATTCGAAGATGTCATGAATGTTATCGATTTGGAGCAACCAAAAGGCGTTATTGTTCAGTTCGGTGGTCAAACAGCTATCAACCTTGCAGAGCCCTTGGCAAAAGCAGGTGTGACCATCCTTGGTACACAGGTTGCTGACCTAGACCGTGCCGAAGACCGTGACCTCTTTGAGCAAGCCCTAAAAGAATTGGATATTCCACAGCCACCAGGACAAACGGCTACCAATGAAGAAGAAGCAGTTCTTGCAGCTCGCAAGATTGGCTTCCCAGTTCTTGTCCGCCCATCTTATGTACTTGGTGGACGTGCCATGGAAATCGTAGAAAACGAGGAAGACCTTCGCTCTTACATGCGTACAGCTGTTAAGGCTAGTCCAGACCACCCAGTTCTTGTCGACTCTTATATCGTTGGGCAAGAGTGCGAAGTTGATGCAATTTCAGACGGTGAAAATGTCCTTATCCCTGGTATCATGGAGCATATCGAACGTGCTGGTGTCCACTCAGGTGACTCAATGGCCGTTTACCCACCACAAACCTTGTCGCAAAAGGTTCAGGAAACCATCGCAGATTATACTAAACGCCTAGCAATCGGCCTTAACTGTCTTGGGATGATGAACATTCAGTTTGTCATCAAGGATGAGAAAGTCTATGTCATCGAGGTCAACCCTCGTGCCAGCCGTACTGTTCCATTCCTTTCTAAGGTGACCAATATTCCTATGGCTCAAGTAGCAACCAAGCTCATTCTTGGGCAAAATTTATCAGAACTTGGCTACCAAGATGGTCTTTACCCTGAAAGCACTCGCGTTCATATCAAGGCACCAGTCTTCTCCTTTACCAAACTAGCTAAGGTAGACAGCTTGCTCGGTCCTGAAATGAAGTCAACAGGGGAAGTTATGGGTTCTGATACTACTCTAGAAAAAGCTCTCTATAAAGCTTTTGAAGCTTCTTACCTACACTTGCCAACTTTTGGGAATGTTGTCTTCACCATCGCTGATGATGCTAAAGAAGAGGCCTTGGATCTTGCTCGTCGCTTCCAAAATATCGGTTATGGTATCCTCGCGACGGAAGGGACAGCAGCCTTCTTTGCCAGTCATGGACTGCATGCTCAACCTGTTGGTAAAATCGGTGACGATGAACAGGATATCCCAAGTTTTGTTCGCAAAGGAAGAATTCAAGCTATCATTAACACAGTTGGAACAAAACGAACTGCAGACGAAGATGGTGAGCAGATTCGCCGTTCAGCTATTGAACACGGGGTGCCCCTCTTCACAGCCCTAGATACAGCTAATGCAATGCTTAAGGTACTTGAAAGCCGTAGTTTTGTTACAGAAGCGATTTAACCAGAAATGAAGGTAAATTTTAAGAAAGGCAACTGAAAAGTGCGGACTAGAGTATTAATAAAATAAAAAAGAGGAATCTATCTCATGCTCGAGTAGATTCCTTTTTGTACTTATTTGTTTTTGGGATACTCCATACAGGAAGTTAGAGACTATTATGTTAATTTATCTTTTTATGATATAATTAGGTAAGGTCATTTATAATTAGTGAAAACAAAAAACAATAGGTCGTTTTTTGTTCAAAAAATCGACTAAGGAAGAGGAAGAGATGTTAAAGGTGTGGAAAAAACGGTTGAGACGGATAAATAATAGAGAGCAAACTAAGGGGTAATCATGCTAGAAGATATTTTGAAATATTGTTTTGAAGATCTATCTGATGAAGATAGAAACAGTATATTGAATATGGATTTTAATCGGTCAATTGATCAATTGCATGCTCCTATAAACAATGCTGATCTTGAAGATATTTTATTGGATGAGAAAACATCTGATAATGGTGGTATTGTCGCAATGACAGGGTTTTATTATCAAATGATGGTTTCGGTTCTTTATTTAGGAGAAGTTTTTCAAGGTAAGTGGGATGGAATGTTTCTAGATCACCATCAGGATATTGTGCTGTTTAATAATTCAGAGAAAATAGTCAAATTTATTCAAGTTAAAACAAAAAACAAGTCGTATTCACCAGCTGATATTAAAATAGGTAAGAGTTGGATTCCTAAATTATTTCTTACAGCATACAATATAGAAAAATTGTCAGGATTTGAACTAAGGTTTGAGATAATATCTAATTGTTTCTATCTAGATACACAAAGCTTTAATATTTCACCATTTTACCCTAATTCTGTTAATAAGAATGATGAGAAAATCAAGAAGTTAGTTGCTGAGAATTTTGATGTAAAAAATGTTGATGTTGAAAGTACAAAAGATAATTTATTAAATCAGGCATTTCAAAATTTCAATATGAAGTATCTTCACCCTGAGGAATTAAAAGGTAAGATAGCAATAAGTATTCCAAAAATTCTAGGGTTTGAGCATAGTCAACTTTCAACTGAAATACTAAACCATGTCATTGCTGAGTTTTTCAATGCTTGTTATAATCCCAAAGATGCTTCAATTCAATTGATTAAAGACGAAAAATTAAATAATTTAAAAGAATATATCAAGAAAAAATTAACAGATAATTTAACTAAGGAATATCATAGTAAATCCGATGAGAAAATCTTGACCCAATATTTTACCAAATTAGATAGTGATTATTCGAATTCAAAACTGAATTCAAATTTTATCAGTGAGTTTAAATTATTTGTGGATGGCTTTAGGGAAGATTTAGAAAAGATTTTATCAGATTGTGATTTAACAATGAAGAGTATTATAAATTTGTATCTAGAATATAATAAAGGTATAGATGTAAAACTTGAAGAAAGTGATTATGAAAATCATTTCAATGACTTACTATCATTACTACTTTTTCTAAAGATTTCTATTGAAAAAAATTTAATGATCAAAGAAGTAAATCGACACATTTTATCAATAAAATTAGATAGACTCCTTTTTTTAATTTTAGGGAATAACGACGATATGAAGGTCTCTTCGGAAGTTATTCAGGACTTCAAAGACTTATTTCCAAGGTTAGATAATTCAGAAAAACTTAGAATAGCAAATTCTCAAGATGTTTCTATAATTATTTCAGGTCAATTTGATAATGAGGATAGTAATCAGAGCACTGAATTAAAAAAGGAGGAACTAGATTTTTCTTTAAATCCTAGCATAAATAATTCTAAGTTGGATGAAATTACCGCTAATAATATTACTGAAGTTCAGACGCCAATTAGTATTTTATATGCACATCGTGATAATTTAAATGAAATAAATAAACCTGGAAATAGAAAGAAATACAAGAATTTAGTAGATATGAAAAATAAAATTGATGAGGAGTTGAAGTTAGATGGTATTATTTGAAGAATTTATATCCCAGATTAATAAAGCTCAATATAAAGAAATAACCATTGAAGGTATAGAGTATCGTACTTTTTATAATAAGGTAAATGGAAATTTACTAATTATTTATAATGAACAAATTATACAAAATCATTTGTTAAGAGAGGAAATTAATAATATAGCGAAAAGTATTAGAGAAGTTATCAAGGAATATACGAAATATAATTTATGGAATACGTATTTTTTAATTGTGGTTAATAAAAACTCGTATAATGAAAAGTATTATTACATAGAAAGAGATGTAAGAAATCTCAGAAAGTATGTTATTCAAACTGAAATGGATATTTTTAGGCTACCATTTCTGGATATACTAAATAGTAACAAGGAAGCGAAGCAAGTAGAAGAAAGTTTATACTTTACTAGCGAAAAAATTAAAGAATTGTATTTAGGTATAAGGAATAAAGGTGGAGAACAAAAAAAATTAACTAATGCTGAAATAAATAAAATTTTGGAAGAAATGAATTTTTTAGAAGGTAATTCAGATGATTAGATTGAAACAAGTAACAATCAAAAATTTTAGGAATTTCCAAGGAGAATATGAATTTGATTTTACTAAAAATATCACTATATTTTTAGGTGACAACGGGAACGGAAAAAGTTCAATTTTTGATGCAATTCAATGGTGCATTACTGGAAAAATTGATAGATTTGGGGGAAATAGTGCTGATTCTTGGAAGAATATATTAATTAATAAGGATTCTAATGACTGTTTTGTTGAAATACTTTTTTCAAATGAATTAAAACTTAAAAGATTAGTATCACGAAATAGCAATATAACTGTTAGTTGCCAAGATGGAGATGATAGGGTTGTAAGAGGTGAGGGAAATGTAAAAGATTGTCTCAATAGTGCGTTTGTAGATTCTCAAAATAATAATTTTGATTTTCAAGAAGCTTTGAAATCCTCTTTGCTTGCTCAAGATCAGGTATTGAATTTTATTTCAAGTGATACTCCAACTCAACGATACAACGTCCTTTCTTCGATACTAGGAATGGAAGAAATAACAAATATAAAACAAAACTTAGAAACCGCTAGGAGAGTAATAGAAAAGAAAATTAATGAAGAAGACAGAATTGAGAAACAAATCAGAGAAGAAATCAAAAAGCAGAAATTAAAACTCGAAACAAAATATAATATAGCCAATATAAATATAGAAGTTGCTAATGCATTCAATTTTGAAGATAAACAAAATGAAAAGGACAATCTTGTAAAAAGCAAAAGTCAAATAGAAGATAAACTAAATAGATTTCATTCATTGCAAAAAATGATTGATGAAGATGTCGGAAATCTAAGTAGACTAACAGAGAAGATAAAAGAATTAAATAGTGATTTAACAAGTGCTCAGAATGAAAAAGATAGGATAATAAAAGAGCTTGCTTTAAATGAAAATAGTATTGAGCAAAACGGAAAGAATATTGAACGAGTAGAACAAGAAATGCAAATTCTATCTCAAAATGTAGAGAAGGGGGATGAACTGAAAAAAATAGAGAACCAATTGGCAAGTCCTGAACTCTATGAATTATCGTCTGAACTCGAAGAAAATATTCAAAAACAAGTTTCTAATTTTGAACGTTTACTAGATGAATATCAATATGCTTTGTCAAATATTGCTGAATATAATCAATTATTACAAAATAGGGGAAGTATTCCAAAGTCTATTGATGAATTTAAACAAAAAATTAAACAGAGAGAACTTGAAATAACTAATCAACAAAATTATATTACAAACTTGAATTCTGAACTACTTTCAAATGATTCAGACAATGATATTAATTTGTTAATTGGAATGATTCGTGAAGCCTCTAGATTTGTAAATAGTCACAGAGAATTTGAAAATAATTGTCCAGTGTGCAACCAGAGTGTTGTAAATATTTCTGAACACTTTGACAGGAGGATCGCATACTTTCTTCAGCAAAGTAAAATTACTGCTGAGAGAATTGATAAACATAAAAGGCAGACACGAGAACTTGAAGAACAAGTTAATAACAAACAGAAAGAGATTGGGCAACTTCAATTTACTATATCAGACTTAGAAAATCAATACAGTGAAATTCAGAGAAGACTTCAAAGTCTAGAAGGTCACTCTCTATATGTAAAAGAATACTTTAGTTTAGATCATTCTCAAATAGATTTAAGTATAAATAATCTAAAATATAATATTGAGAAGCGACAACAATATTTGGCGTTGAAAAATAAAAAAGGTCAAATTGAGCAGCAATTAGAAGAACACTCTGATGTAAGATTTTCTGGCTTAAATTTAGAGCAATTACTTAAAGAGAATAGAGTTCTCACTAAAAAGAATGACGAGCTATCGACTCTTGAGGAAGAGTTGATGTTAAAAATTGAGCAGCAAAAAATAACTTTGGACTCTCTTAAACGAATGGATGAACTGATTAGTGAAATTTCCAAAGAGTATAGATTTGCTGACAATGATAATCCTTCAATAGTTTTGACGGACTTAATAAATGATAAAGCTAAAAAAATAGCTATATTATCGCAAGAGTTAGTAAATCATACAAGCATTATTGAGTACAATACTATAAAAGATGATTTACTTGATAAAGAAGAGTCATTACATCGTGTTCAGAAGATAAAAGAAAATCTCGATAATAAATTTAAAATAGTTGACGACGAAATTAATCGTATTAATGATGGATTTAGTTTTTCTAAGATAGTTAATAGCAATAAATCCGTAATTCAAAAATATTTTAACTACCTTAATCCAAATGTAACTACCTATAGAAATCTTTATTTTAATATAGACGACATTAAAAATACATTAGATATTGAAATAGTAAATAATGATCGATCTGTCAATGTTGCAAATATCCTAAGTTCTGGACAACTTAATGTTTTGGCAATTTCAATTTTTATTGCAAAGAATATCGGCCGAAATAATTCAGTAATTGATTTTATTGCTATAGATGATCCTATTCAAAATATGGATGATATTAATCAATTTTCAATGATTGATGTTTTGGGCAAATTGAATAAACAGCTCATTTTTACAACACATGACGCAAAATATGTAAACCTTTTTTTGAAGAAAAATGAGCTTAGGCTGAATAATATTTCTGTTTATTATTTAGATGCTGAAGAGGGTACTTATGGAAATATACTAGAATAAGGTTAATATAAAAATAGCTATTTTTTCAATTTGTATAATTAAGTTTTGGAAAAAATAGTTTTTTTGTTTAAAATAAGACGAATTCCACATTTTCTGAAAATGACTATAATCATGAATTGCTAATTATAGAGGCACATTACGAAAGTTATATTTAGTGTTTCACAAATTGTCATTTGTTTAATAAAACAACACTCAAAAAACATCATCATACTGAAAAACAAAGGATAATTTCTTGACAAAGAATATGAAAGAGTTTACAATTTTCTAAAAGAAGCAAGGAGGACCTAGAGATGATTATTTCAACTATGGGAATTGAAGGAAATAAAATCCTAGAATACAAAGGAGTTGTCTTTGGTGAAGTGGTTGCTGGGGTCAATATGTTCAAAGATATGGCAGCTGGTTTCCGTAATATTTTTGGCGGTCGTGCTAGTAGTTATGAAGGCGAATTGACCTAAGCGAGAGAAGAAGCTCTAGCAGAAATGATGGCGCGTGCAAGTGAACGTGGCGCAAATGCCACCATAGGGGTCAAGATGGACTATGAAACCTTAGGTGCTGAGAATGGTATGCTGAAGGTCACTTGTAGTGGAACAGCAGTGGTGCTTGAGCTCTGATTTGAAGAAACAAAAAAGAACAGTCGAAACTGTTCTTTTTATCATTATTTGAGACCGTATTTTTTGTTGAAACGATCCACGCGTCCATCTGCTTGAGTGAACTTTTGACGTCCAGTGTAGAATGGGTGTGAGTCTGATGAAATTTCCACACGGATCAATGGGTAAGTTTCGCCTTCAAACTCAACTGTTTCGTTAGAGCGTTTTGTTGAACCGCTAAGGAATTGGTAACCAGTAGTTGTGTCCATGAAGACAACTGGGCGATATTCTGGATGGATATCTTTTTTCATTTTGCAATATTTCCTTTCTGCCATGGTCTCTTTGCGAGCCATAGATTGTTACCATACTAGTCTATCAGATTCTGAAAAGTTTGGCAAGTATTTTATTAGTTTTTAAGCAAGTTTTTTAACTTTTGGTAGATGATTTCGTTTTCTTCTAGGCTATAGGAATTAGCACCACTTGCTAGGGGGTGACCTCCACCATCATGTTCCTTGGCAATTTCATTGATAGGATGGATTTTACTGCGTAAGCGAACGCGGTAGTGGCCATCAGCCTGTTCCACAAAAATTCCCCAGAGACTCACACTGTCAATACGTCCAGGTGCACCGACAATGGCTGCAGTTTCAGCATCGGTAACATTGAATTGTTTTAAGATTTTCTGACTCAGGGTAACGCGAGCAGCACCATTTTCATCCACTTCCAGATGGTCGTAGATGTAGCCTTGAAGTTTTGCAATTTTGTAGCTCATAGTGTCCATTTTGCGAGTGAGAGCCGCAAAGTCAAAGTTATGTTCTCTCAAATAAGCAGCAAGGCGAAGAGTCCGTGCAGTGGTAGAAGGGTAGAGGAAGCGACCTGTATCACCAATAATTCCTGCAAAGAGCAACTCAGCAGCGCAATCTGACAAGGCCAGTTGGGTTGTTTGGGCAAATAGGGTAATCATCTCGCTAGCGCTACTTGAACTAGTATCGACCCAAGACAGGTCACCGTATACATCATCATTTGGATGGTGGTCAATCTTAATGAGAAAATCACCTTGACTATAGCGCTTATCATCGATACGAGCAGTATTAGCTGTATCACAAACGATGACAAGTGCCCCTTGGTAGACACTATCTTCAACAAAATCCATCTCAGCCATCCAAGTAAGAGTTGGTTCATCATAACCTACGGCTTTGATGGTTTTTTCTGGGAAATGATGTTTGAGAAGAGCTTTCAATCCCACCTGACTTCCTAAGGCATCAGGGTCTGGTTTCATATGACGGTGAATGATAATCGTGTCGTATTCTTTAATTTTTTCTAAAATTTGATGGCAAATGTCCATAAATAACCTCAATTCTTTCTCATTTCATTGTAGCACAAGAATTTTTATTTTTAAAATGAAAAAGATGTGATATAATGGAGAAAGATAAATTGAGGAGGACGATATGGCATTAGCAAAAATTGTATTTGCCAGTATGACCGGTAATACCGAAGAAATTGCAGATATTGTAGCAGACAAATTACGTGACTTGGGCTTGGATGTCGATGTTGATGAATGTACAACTGTTGACGCTTCAGACTTCTTGGAAGCAGACATCGCTATTGTTGCGACCTATACTTATGGTGATGGAGAATTGCCAGATGAGATGATGGACTTCTACGAAGACCTAGCAGATCTCAACTTGAATGGCAAAATCTACGGAGTGGTTGGTTCAGGTGATACCTTCTACGATGAATTCTGTAAGGCTGTCGATGACTTTGACCGCGTTTTTGTAGCGACAGGAGCAGAAAAAGGTTCAGAATGTGTTAAAGTTGATCTTTCTGCTGAGGAAGAAGACATTGAACGCTTGGAACAATTCGCAGAAGAATTGGCTGCAAAAGTAGGATAAGTATAAAACTGCGCTGATGTAATCAATCAGTGCATTTTTCTTATCGAGAGTTGGGATTTTACTAGCCTATTTGGTGGCTTTTTGATACAATAATTCAAATAAAGGAGGAGATTGTATGGATTTAGATATTATTCGTCAAGAAATTGATCAAATCAACGACCAAATTGTCAAACTGTTAGAAGAACGAATGCATTTAGTTGAAGAGGTTGTCGCTTACAAGAAGGCTTCAGGGAAACCGATTTTAGATATCAAGAGAGAAGCAGTTATTTTTGAAAAGGTCAGAAATCGTGTAGAAGACAAGCGCTATCAGGAGACTATTGTCGCAACATTTTCGGACATACTCAAACGTTCGCGTGATTACCAGGATCAAAACATCAAATGAAAAAAGAACAATTTTATCCGCTAGGAATTTTTCTAGCTGCCATGTTGGGCGGACTGGTTCGCTACCTAATTTCCACTTGGTTACCAGCTAGTCCTGACTTTCCTTGGGGCACTCTCTTTGTCAACTATCTGGGAATTTTCTGCTTGGTTTACCTTGTCAAGGGCTATCTGGTCTATAAGGGTACTAGTAAGGGCTTGGTTTTAGCACTGGGGACGGGTTTTTGCGGAGGTTTAACAACCTTTTCTAGTCTAATGCTTGATGCTGTGAAACTGCTTGATACAGGGCGTTATCTTAGTTTAGTCCTGTATTTGCTTTTGAGCATCGGTGGAGGACTGCTTTTAGCTTACTATTTAGGGAGGAAGAAATGGTAATCGTCTATCTTGCAATTGCTTGTGGCTTCGGAGCTTTAGTGCGCTATTTCTTTTCCCGCTATAATCAAGCATCTAAATTGCCACTCGGAACGCTAATAGCCAATCTTTTGGGTTGTTTTTTAATTGGATTATTCTACAATCATGTGGAGTCTAAGGAAGTCTATGCTATTCTAGCAACTGGATTTTGTGGAGGTCTGACGACTTTTTCGACCTTGAATGACGAACTTCAAAGACTGTTAAGTGATAAGAAAGTATTTTATAGCTACCTAGCCTTAACCTACCTAGGTGGTTTAGTTGCGATTTTTTTAGGAATTCTGCTATAAATTTCTTTACTTTTTTATGGAAATTTGGTAAACTGTATCTTGTGTGTAATGGACGCACAAAAATACAGTTTATCCGCTGAGGAAGATTCCTCAAGATTGACAAAGATAGGAGAATAAAATGAATCCATTAATCCAAAGCTTGACTGAAGGTCAACTTCGTACAGATATCCCATCATTCCGTCCTGGTGACACTGTTCGTGTACACGCGAAAGTTGTCGAAGGTAACCGTGAACGTATCCAGATTTTTGAAGGTGTTGTTATTGCACGTAAAGGTGCTGGCATCTCTGAAAACTACACAGTTCGTAAAATCTCTAACGGTGTAGGTGTTGAGCGTATTTTCCCAATCCACACTCCACGTGTTGAAAAAATCGAAGTTGTTCGTTACGGTAAAGTACGTCGTGCGAAATTGTACTACTTGCGTGCTCT
Source organism: Streptococcus sp. HMSC070B10 (assembly GCF_001808665.1). Lineage (GTDB taxonomy): Bacteria > Bacillota > Bacilli > Lactobacillales > Streptococcaceae > Streptococcus. Next base: position 208,597 of record NZ_KV794152.1, read on the forward strand.
TCAAGGTAAAGCAGCTCGTATCAAAGAAATCCGTCGTTAATTCGACTAAAAAACTCTGCTTCTTCAGCAGAGTTTTTATCTAGCTCCCTTAGTTCAATGGATATAACAACTCCCTCCTAAGGAGTAGTTGCTGGTTCGATTCCGGCAGGGGGCATTTTAAGAAGTGTAAAGAAACAAAAAGAACACTGAAGATTCAGTGTTTTTTTCTTGCTTTTTTATCTCATAAGAAAGCAAGAAAATATAGATAGAGCAAAGAGAGCGCTCTCTTTTTATGTTATAATAGGCATAGAATGTTTAGGAGAAAGAGATGAAAAAAGGCTTATTAATAGGTTGCTTATCCGTAGTTATTCCCATTGCAATGCTTATAATCCTTAGTCCTATTATTGCTATGATGGATATGTGGGGGTTATTTGCCCATGCAAGTCGGAATGAACTTGAGCAAGCTATACATCGTTCTTATGAGAACTACGGTCTTACAGGACAGTTTAAGTTAGAAAAATATGAAAAAAACTATACGAGCGTGGGAGGATTTGTTATCCATGGTACTTATAGTGAAACTATAGCTGGTAAAACTTATCAGGCTAAGAGTCGTTTTGAATACTATACTCGTCCTTCGGAAAACGAAAAGTATAAAAAGACGGATGCAGAAGTTGCTTACAAACAAAATGAACAAATTTATCGCGCTTTTCCAGAATTAGCCTATCTAGGGATTGAGATTAGTCCAGGTACTAGCGAATTTTTAAAAAAATTGGATAGTTCAATAACAGATCCAAAAATGACTGCTTTGAAGTACGATGGGATTGATTTTCAATTTAATAGTAAATCTGGCAATATGTATCTTTATGATGAAATTTTAGAGGAAAATCAAAGAAAAGGACAAGCATTACAAGGGATGTATCCTATGGATGCTCACTATCTTTTCCAAAAAGGTATCTTTATACCAGAATTTCAATTTCGATATTACATTCCAGAAGACAAGAAGGATCAGTTATATAATGCTTATCTTAAAGACCTTGAATCGCAAATGAAAGAGTTTTTTAACAATCAACCCTTACCTAGTGGTCTTTATGCTGTAAAGATTGATAGATATGAAGGGGATAAACTTGTCAATAATAGCGGTTGCTATTATGTGAAGATTGAGAATCATCAAGTTGTGGAGTTTATCAAAGATTTACAGTAGGAGTTACTATGATAAGGCTCTTCAACTATTCAGAATTTAATAGAAAGAGGGTTTAGATTAGATGACACAAGAAGAATACTTGCAATTAAGAAAAGAATATAAAATTCGCCTAGCATTAGTAATCCTTCTATTCCTATTATTTTCTATCCTAAACATCGTACTTATTATAAATTCCAATAGATTTATCCCATTAGGAGCGACAGCTATGGCTACAGTTGTGCCGTTCAACCATTTCTTACTCGTGCCACTTTGGGAAGAGAAAAAAGTGATTGAAGCTGAAAGAGAAGAACTGGATGCGCTGATGTTTGATGATGAAGAGTAATCTGTATTCTAAAAAATAGCCCAGGAGTGAGACGTTTATCTCTAACTTCTGGGGTGCTTTTTCTATATTCAAATTATTTTACAATACCCACGTACGGATGGCATGGGCAACACCAGATTCGTCGTTAGATTTGGTGATGTATTTGGCGATTTTTTTGAGTTCTGGATTTCCATTTTCCATAACAACGGGATTCCCAACGACTGCTAGCATGGCACGGTCATTTTCTTCGTCACCGATAGCCATGGTTTCATCTTTGGTCAATCCTAGTTTTTCAGCTAAGTGAGTAATAGCTGAACCTTTATCTACATTCTTTTTAAGGAGTTCGAGGTAGAAAGGAGCAGATTTGTTGATGGAGTAGCGCTCGTAAAATTCGGCTGGTATCTTTTCAATCGCAACATCAAGGATTTCTGGTTCATCGATGAACATACATTTGACAATTTCCTTGTCAGCCATTTCTTCAGGAGTGCGGTAGAAAATAGGCATGCTGACGAGGGTTGATTCGTGCACTGTGTATTTTCCGATATTGCGATTGGCAGTGTAGATACCGTCCTTGGTAATGGCATGCATGTGGACACCAAGTTTGCGACTGAGAAATTCCATATCTAGATAATCCTCGTAGGTCAAGGATTCACTGATAATCTCATGGCCTGTAGCGGTTTCTTGGACAAGGGCACCGTTGAAGGTTACAACATAGTCACCCTCGTCTCTCAACTGCAAGTCGTCTAGAAGTTTGGCAACACCTGCGATGGGGCGGCCAGTTGCAATCACGACTTTGACACCAGCTTCTTTGGCATCTTGGATAGCAGAAAAGACCTCAGGAGTAATCTCCTTTTGGCTATTGACTAGGGTTCCGTCGATATCGACGGCAATTAGTTTAATACTCATATATTTCCTCTTCTAGTTTTTATTTGGGGTAAAATGATCGTTCTCAATCAAGTGTAAAAATTGCTGGGTAATGCTTGCGAAGATACTGTTTTGGTCTAACATTTCTTTCGGGAAATAGAAGCGATTGTCTCCGTGGCGACTACCAGCAAGGGATTGGACGATAGGAGACAGGCTAGAGAGTTCAGCCAGTTCTCCATTTTTTTGTAAAATCTCAATCTGTGTCCGTGGATTTTCAGATTCGGGACGATAGATATCATAAGGGAGGTCAAAGTTCTTATGAATGGCAGTGTAGTAGTCTGGATCAAAGCCGATGTCCTCAACCAATTTTCTCATGCTAGCGAGTTGGTCTTGATCCTCTTGTGAAAAGGTAATTGATTTAAAGACCTTGCGATTGACAAAACGTTGTGATAAGTCTGCTAAAATCTTGTCAGGACTGGTCATCCAGAGCTGGAAGTAGGTATTCATCACTCCATCATCCAGAGCCAGATAATCAGATAAGGTCACATTTTTTTCAAAGAATGGCAGGAGGTGTGGGGAAGTTCGTGCAAAGAAATCTTTGTCTTTTGGATAGAGTTCCTTGGCGCGCTTGAGAAGATTCTGCAGGAGAACTTCCATGGCACGTGTTGCAGGGTGGAAATAGACCTGCATATACATCTGGTAGCGACTGAGGACATAGTCTTCGATGGCATGCATGCCATTGCGCTGAAAGGCAATACCGTTTTCAACAGGACGAATGACTCGGAGGATGCGAGTCAGGTCAAATTCTCCATAGGAAGCTCCAGTAAAATAGGAGTCGCGCAAGAGATAGTCCATGCGGTCTGCATCAATCTGACTAGAAATGAGTTGCACGACCTGCTTGTTAGGATAGGTATGGTCGATGACACTTGCTACCTTTTCTGGAAAATCTGGCGCCACTTGTAGCAGAACTTGGTGAATTTCTGTCTCAGGGCTTTGGATAATCTCCTGAGTAATGGCTTCATGGTCTGTATCAAAGAGATGTTCAAAAGTATGGGAGTAGGCACCATGTCCTAGGTCATGTAGGAGAGCAGCGGTCATGGTGAGGAGTGATTCGGCAGGATTCCATTCTTCAGGATATTTCTCTTCAAAAATCTCTGTGATGCGTCGTGCAATTTCATAGACTCCTAGACAGTGGGAGAAGCGGCTGTGCTCCCCACCGTGGAAGGTATAACTGGAAGTTCCCAGTTGTTTGATACGACGCAAACGCTGAAATTCTTTTGTATTAATCAAGTCATAGATGATTTGATTATTGACATGGATGTAGTTGTGAACTGGGTCACGGAATACTTTTTCGTTCATATGACCATTATAGCAAAAAGCTAGAGTTTTTGGTAAAATAGTAGGACAAGAGACAAGAAAGAGGACCTGATGTGAAGATCCGGATGCGAAATACGATTCAGTTTGATGAGCAGTTGGAAGTGATTGACCAGCTCTATGACGTGGAAGTGCATGAAAAGGGGGACTATAGCTACCTGCTTTTCTATAATGAAGAAAAGGAAAAAGTAGTTATTAAATTTCATGGTCAAGAGTTGGTGATGAGCCGATTTTCTAATCCCAAGACCTTTATGCGCTTTCTAAAGGATAGTGATAGTTTGGCCTATATTCCTACACCCATGGGCATGCAGGAGTTTATTATCCAAACCAGTCGTTATGAAGTTGATGGGCAAAAGATTCATTTAGACTATCAACTACAAAACCAAGAGGGATATCCCTTTGCCAGCTATCAATTGGAAATTACTTGGGGCTAGGTATGGCTGGGGACGAGGTTATAGAAACGAAGCTGATAAAGTTTATGAAATTAAGCTTTTCTTGCACATTTTTAGTAGCTGAAACCTTTATTTTTTCAGATTAAGGTTATAACACTCATTCCATTACCTATTATTTATGAAAGCTAAATATAATATCCGTCTTCCCTTATACTTATTCCAAATGAGTAAAGAGGATTTGAGGACTAGCGATTGTGATTATTGTATATTCAAAATCTAAAAATTGATAAAAGGGACAGTGAATGTCCCTTTTCATTTCTATAGAATTCAGAGTTTTAGATAGGATAGATTGGTAAATAATGAAGAAAATATTTTGGGAAAATAGCCCCCAAAAAGGGGATTTGTCTTCCAAAATAGTACTAACATTATCCATGTTGGTTTTTCTTCTTGTTTTCGTGAGTCTTTATAAAGTAATCTATCTCCTTTTGAGACCTAAGGATAACAACTTTATCTGGATAGGTTTCTTGAACCCACTTGTAGCGTTCTTTAGCGGATTTGCTCCGCCCATCCCAGAGAATCCATCTGATAAACTCCCAATTAAATTGTTCTTGACAACCAGCTGCCATACTTTCTCTGACCTTACCTCGATATGTGAGATACCGTTTAAATGCTCGAAAGAGACAGGTCAATGGCGAAAAATTGAGAAAGATGATTTGGTCAGCTTCCTGCATTCTTTCCTCATAGAAACACCAAGAATAATTACCATCAATAACCCAAGCTTCATGCTTGGTGAGAAAGTTATTCATCTCGGCCAACATCCATTCACGGTCACTGTCTTGCCAACCGGGTTGAAATTGGAGTGTGTCCATGTGCAGTTTTGGGATGGAGTAGCAGTGAGACAACTTTTCGGCTAGAGTTGACTTACCAGCACCAGAATATCCGATAATTGCGATTTTCATTTTCTACCTTTTCCTATTTGAGGACAAAAAAACAGCCTCTATGGACTGTTCTTTATTTAGCAAGTTTAGCTGAAAGACGAGCTTTGTCGCGGCTTGCTTTGTTTTTGTGAATCAAACCTTTAGTTTCTGCTTTATCGATAGCTGAGCTAGCAGCACGGAAAAGTTCTTCAGATGGGTTTGCTTCGAAAGCTTTGATAGCAGTACGCATAGCTGATTTTTGAGCTGAGTTCTTTTCGTTCTGTTTAACGTTCAATTCAGCGCGTTTGATAGCTGATTTAATGTTTGCCAATGTTCTTACCTCCATATTTACTAACTATACCATTATATCTGAAAACTTACGTTTTGACAAGGGAAAATTATTTTTTTAAGTAAATTTCATCTATTTCATGGTTCTTTGTTTTATGAAGAATCACTTCCGCACGATTTCTGGTCGGTTCAATATAATTTTGTAAATTTGTGAGATTGATACTGGTCCAGACCTGATGGGCAAAGGATTCCACTTCTCCAATCGGCATTTGAGTAAAACGATAATAGTAGCTATCAGGGTCGTTTTGGGCTAGGCTCAGCATTTTCAAGAAACGGTCGAGATACCAACTCTCGATGTCATCGACTGCAGCATCAACATAGATGGAAAAGTCAAAGAAATCAGTGATATAGAGACGCTCGTTTTGTGGATTTTGAAAGACATTGATTCCCTCGACAATCACAAAGTCAGCAGCTTTGACGCTTTGTTTTTCCTCAGGTATGATGTCGTAGACTTCATGAGAATAGACAGGAATATCTACATCTTGTCCATTTTTAATACGGTCCAAGAAGTTGAGAAGAGCTTCCATATCATAGCTTTCAGGAAATCCCTTCCGATTTAGAATCCCTTGCTCAATCAAGGTATGGTTGGGATAGAGAAAGCCGTCAGTTGTTACCAACTCAACCCTAGCATCTGTAAGTGTACGTGATAGCAGTATCTGAAGCAGGCGGCTGGTTGTTGATTTTCCAACGGCAACACTCCCAGAAACTCCAATGATAAAAGGTTGGGATTTGCTTTCACGTTGAAGGAAAATTCCTTTTGAAAAGGCCAAGTCATCCTTGGTACGCTTGTAAATATGGATGAGATGGGCTAGGGGAAGATAGACATCGGTAACATCCTGTAAGCTAATCTGGTCATTAAAACTCTTGATGGATTCTAATTCCTCTTCAGTCAACGGAGGTGTCGTCTTTCGATGTAACGATTGCCAAGTCTGGCGACTGATTTTTTCAAAATGTAAAAATTCGTTGGTCATAAGTTTGTCTTTCTGATTCGATATCTTAGTATAGCATATTTTGGGACTAAAAACATCTAGTATCTTATAGAAAAAGTTTCTCTCGATTAAAACAATAATGACAAACTACATCGTATTGTCAAATTACTTGGAAACGATTTAATATTTCGTTAAATTATGGTAAAATAGTTTCATGAGTAAAATGTATTATGCAGAAAATCCTGACGCTGCTCACGACATTCATGAGTTGAGAGTGGACTTGTTGGGAGAAAAAATGACCTTTTTGACGGATGCGGGTGTTTTTAGCAAGAAAATGGTTGACTTTGGAAGTCAACTCTTGCTCAAGTGTCTTGAGGTCAACCAAGGAGAGACTGTCCTTGATGTAGGCTGTGGTTATGGGCCTTTGGGCTTGTCCTTGGCTAAGGCTTATGGAGTTCAGGCGACCATGGTCGATATCAACAATCGTGCCTTGGATTTGGCGAGACAAAATGCTGAACGAAATAAAGTAGAAGCGACGATTTTCCAGTCCAACATCTATGAACAAGTTGAAGGGAAATTTGACCATGTCATTTCCAATCCCCCTATCCGTGCAGGCAAGCAAGTGGTTCATGAAATCATTGAGAAAAGTAAAGATTTCTTGGGAATTGGTGGAGATTTAACAATCGTTATCCAGAAAAAACAAGGGGCTCCAAGTGCCAAGTCTAAGATGGAAGATGTGTTTGGTAATTGTGAAATCGTCAAAAAAGATAAGGGATACTATATCCTTAGAAGTGTGAAAGAATGAGAGCAGTTGATTTAATCCAAAAAAAACGAGATGGTCAAGAGCTGACTTCAAGTGAAATTGAATGGCTGGTAGAAGGCTATGTGTCAGGAACTGTTCCTGATTATCAGATGTCTGCCTTTGCTATGGCTGTTTATTTTAAAGGAATGACGACACGAGAAATCTCAGATTTGACTATGAATATGGTTCAGACAGGTCAAGAGTTTGATTTATCAGCTATTGAGGGGGTTAAGGTTGACAAGCATTCTACGGGTGGTGTTGGTGATAAAGTGACCTTGATTTTGGCTCCTCTTGTTGCTAGCTTTGGTGTGCCTGTAGCCAAAATGAGTGGTCGTGGTCTCGGCCATACTGGTGGAACAATTGATAAATTGGAGTCCATTAAGGGCTATCAAGTCGAGCGCAGTCAAGAAGATTTCATTCGTCAAGTGCAGGACATTGGAGTATCTGTCATTGGGCAATCAGACCAGTTGGTCAAAGCTGACAAGCTTCTCTACGCCCTCCGTGATGTAACCGCAACTGTCGACACAATTCCTTTGATTGCGAGTTCCGTGATGAGCAAGAAAATCGCGGCAGGAGCGGATGCTATTTTGCTAGACGTGACTGTCGGTGAGGGTGCTTTCATGAAGACAGTTGATGAGGCGCGGGAACTGGCTCAAACCATGGTGGAGCTTGGTAAGGCAGTTGGTCGAAAGACGGTAGCCGTGATTACGGATATGAGTCAGCCTTTGGGACGAGCGATTGGAAATCGTCTGGAAATCCTTGAAGCACTGGAGATTTTACAGGGACAAGGCCGTCAGGATATTACCCACTTCATCTGTGAATTGGCTCAAATTATGCTTGGTCTGGCAAATGTAAACAAGACAGTTGAGGAAGTTCGCCAACATCTTGAAAATGGGCAAGCGCTTGCTAAGTTTGAGGAGATGGTCCAAGCCCAAGGTGGGGACTTAGAAGATCTCTATCGTCCTGTCAATGTGGCCCATGTGGTGGAAATCCCTGCTCAGGAAACAGGTGTCATTTCAGCTCTTCCAGCTATGGAATTTGGGCTTTATGCTATGAGACTGGGGGCAGGCCGTGCAGTCAAGTCTGATGCCTTGGACTATGAGACAGGAATTGTTTTTGAAAAGAAAGTTGGAGATTCTGTTCAAAAGGGAGAAATTGTTGCAAAAGTATACACAAATGGAAAAATTTCTTCTCAGCTAGTTACAGATTTTCAAAAATATGTTAGAATAAATGATAGTGTGCAAAGTTTACGAGAAATTATAGAAATAATTTCATAAACTGCAGGAGAATCCGGATATGAAATTGAATAAATATATCGATCATACACTTTTGAAACAAGATGCGACAGTAAATCAAATTGATTGTTTGTTGTCTGAGGCTAGAGAGTATGATTTTGCCAGCGTCTGCGTCAATCCGACCTGGGTTGAACATGCTAAAAAAAGGCTTAAAGGTACAGATGTCAAGGTCTGCACAGTAGTCGGTTTCCCCTTGGGGGCAACAACTTCAGCCGTGAAAGCATTTGAAACCAAAGAAGCGATTCAAAATGGCGCAGATGAGATTGATATGGTGATCAATGTCGGTGCTCTCAAATCAGGAAATCTTGATTTGGTTGAGTCGGATATTCGCGCAGTAGTGGAAGCAAGTGGTGACAAGTTAGTGAAAGTCATTATTGAAGCTTGCCTTCTGACTGACCAAGAAAAAGTTGTGGCTTGCCAATTAGCCCAAAAAGCGGGAGCTGACTTTGTCAAAACATCCACTGGCTTTTCAACTGGTGGCGCTACGATAGCAGATGTTACATTAATGCGCGAAACAGTTGGACCTGATATGGGTGTCAAGGCTGCTGGTGGAGCTCGTTCTTATGAAGATGCTCTTGCCTTTGTAGAAGCAGGTGCGACCCGTATCGGAACGTCAGCTGGTGTAGCCATTTTAAAAGGAGAATTGGCAGATGGCGACTACTGAGTTGATTGACCTGGCAATTGAAACCAGCAAACATGCCTATGTCCCCTATTCTCACTTTCCTATCGGAGCAGTTTTAGTGGCAAAAGACGGAAGTGTTTACACGGGAGTGAATATCGAAAATGCTAGCTATCCTTTGACCAACTGTGGAGAACGTACAGCGATTTTTAAAGCAGTTTCCGAAGGCCAAAGAGAGTTTTCCGAATTGATTGTTTATGGACAAACTGAAAAACCAATCTCGCCATGTGGTGCTTGTCGCCAAGTGATGGCTGAATTTTTTGAACAAGATCTAAAAGTGACCTTAGTCGCAAAAGATAAATCGACGGTCGAGATGACGGTCGGGGAGTTACTTCCATACTCTTTTACAGACTTAAACTAGTCTGAGTCGCTCTCTGAGTGGCACGGTCCTTGTGGCCAACCAATCCATACTTGCAACATCGTTGCACATCTTATTTAGGAGGTTCAGTAATGAACAAGAAACAATGGCTAGGCCTTGGTCTAGTTGCAGTGGCAGCAGTTGGACTTGCTGCATGTGGTAACCGCTCTTCTCGTAACGCAGCTTCATCTTCTGATGTGAAGACAAAAGCAGCAATCGTCACTGATACTGGTGGTGTTGATGACAAATCATTCAACCAATCAGCTTGGGAAGGTTTGCAAGACTGGGGTAAAGAACACAATCTTTCAAAAGATAAAGGTTTCACTTACTTCCAATCAACAAGTGAAGCTGACTACGCTAACAACTTGCAACAAGCGGCTGGAAGCTACAACCTAATCTTCGGTGTTGGTTTTGCCCTTCACAATGCGGTTGAAGAAGCAGCAAAAGACCACTCTGATTTGAACTATGTCTTGATTGATGATGTGATTAAAGATCAAAAGAATGTTGCTAGCGTAACGTTTGCTGATAACGAAGCTGCTTACCTTGCGGGTGTTGCAGCAGCTAAAACAACTAAAACAAAACAAGTTGGTTTTGTAGGTGGTATTGAGTCTGAAGTTATCTCACGTTTTGCAGCTGGATTTAAAGCTGGTGTTGAGTCAGTAGATCCATCTATCAAAGTACAAGTTGACTACGCAGGTTCATTTGGTGATGCTGCTAAAGGTAAAACAATTGCAGCAGCACAATACGCAGCTGGTGCAGACGTTGTTTATCAAGCAGCAGGTGGAACAGGTGCTGGTGTCTTTGCAGAAGCAAAATCACTCAACGAAAGCCGTCCTGAAAATGAAAAAGTTTGGGTTATCGGTGTTGACCGTGACCAAGTAGCAGAAGGTAAGTACACTTCTAAAGATGGTAAAGAATCAAACTTCGTTCTTGTATCTACTTTGAAACAAGTTGGTACAACTGTAAAAGATATTGCTAACAAGGCAGAAAAAGGTGAATTCCCTGGCGGTCAAGTGATCGTTTACTCATTGAAAGATAAAGGGGTTGACTTGGCAGTAACAAACCTTTCAGAAGAAGGTAAAAAAGCTGTTGAAGATGCTAAAGCTAAAATCCTTGATGGAAGCGTAAAAGTTCCTGAAAAATAATGGATGGAAGTCATTTCTTAGGAAGCGGCCCTTGGCCGCTTTTTTAAGAGTTGAGACAAAATCATTTTGTCTCAGTAAAGCTTGCTACTAGATAAATTAGCAAGTTTTATTGAAATAAAATAAGACTCTGAAAGGAAGAGCACATGGCACACGAAAATGTCATTGAGATGCGTGATATTACCAAGGTGTTTGGTGAATTTGTTGCCAACGACAAAATCAACCTGCACCTACGAAAAGGTGAAATTCATGCACTTTTAGGAGAAAATGGGGCTGGAAAGTCCACGCTCATGAACATGTTAGCAGGGCTTCTTGAACCAACCAGTGGTGAAATTGCGGTCAACGGTCAAGTTGTCAACCTCGACTCACCATCTAAAGCAGCTAGCTTGGGAATCGGGATGGTTCACCAGCACTTTATGTTGGTAGAAGCATTCACAGTGGCTGAAAACATCATTTTAGGAAGTGAATTAACTAAAAATGGTGTGCTAGATATTGCTGGAGCTAGCAAAGAAATCAAGGCTCTTTCTGAACGTTATGGCTTAGCTGTTGACCCTTCTGCCAAGGTAGCAGATATCTCAGTTGGAGCCCAACAACGTGTAGAAATTTTAAAAACCCTTTATCGGGGGGCTGATATTCTTATCTTTGATGAACCAACGGCTGTCTTGACTCCATCAGAAATTGATGAGTTGATGGCTATTATGAAAAATCTTGTCAAAGAAGGAAAATCAATTATCTTGATTACCCACAAGTTGGACGAGATTCGAGCAGTTTCTGACCGCGTTACAGTTATCCGTCGTGGGAAATCAATTGAGACAGTTGAAATCGCAGGGGCTACCAATGCTGATTTGGCAGAAATGATGGTAGGACGTTCTGTTTCCTTTAAGACAGAGAAGCAAGCTTCTCAACCAAAAGAAGTGGTCTTGTCAATCAAAGATTTGGTGGTCAATGAAAACCGTGGTGTCCCTGCTGTCAAAAATCTATCCTTGGATGTTCGTGCTGGAGAGATTGTTGGTATTGCGGGGATTGATGGAAATGGTCAGTCTGAACTGATTCAAGCAATCACAGGTCTTCGAAAGGTTGAATCTGGTAGCATTGAGCTAAAAGGAGATTCAATTGTAGGCTTGCACCCACGTCAGATTACAGAGTTGAGTGTTGGGCATGTTCCAGAAGACCGTCACCGTGATGGTTTGATTTTGGAAATGATGATTTCTGAAAATATTGCCCTTCAAACCTACTATAAAGAACCACATAGTAAAAATGGAATTTTGAACTATTCAAATATTACTTCTTATACTAAAAAGTTAATGGAAGAATTTGATGTTCGTGCTGCTAGTGAGTTTGTTCCAGCAGCGGCTCTTTCAGGAGGAAATCAACAAAAAGCAATTATTGCTCGTGAAATTGATCGAGATCCTGAACTCCTTATCGTCAGCCAACCAACTCGTGGTTTGGATGTCGGTGCTATTGAATATATCCACAAACGCTTGATTGAAGAGCGTGATAATGGGAAGGCTGTCCTTGTTGTCAGCTTTGAACTAGATGAGATTTTAAACGTCTCAGATCGTATTGCCGTTATCCACGATGGGAAGATTCAAGGTATTGTATCACCAGAAACAACCAATAAGCAAGAACTTGGTGTCTTGATGGCTGGTGGAAACTTGGGAAAGGAGAAGAGTGATGTCTAAAAAATTACAACAAATTTCGGTTCCCTTGATTTCTGTCTTCCTAGGAATTTTACTCGGAGCCATTGTCATGTGGATCTTTGGTTATGATGCTATTTGGGGCTATGAAGAATTGTTCTATACAGCCTTTGGTAGTTTGCGTGGGATTGGGGAAATCTTCCGTGCCATGGGACCTTTGGTCTTGATTGGTCTTGGCTTTGCCGTTGCCAGTCGTGCTGGTTTCTTTAACGTCGGACTTCCTGGTCAGGCTTTGGCAGGTTGGATTCTTAGTGGTTGGTTTGCCTTGTCGCATCCAGATATGCCACGTCCTTTGATGATTCTAGCAACTATCGTGATTGCCTTAGTTGCAGGTGGAATTGTCGGTGCCATTCCAGGTATTCTTAGAGCCTATCTAGGGACGTCAGAGGTTATCGTAACCATCATGATGAACTACATTGTCTTGTATGTAGGAAATGCCTTTATTCATGCCTTTCCTAAAGACTTCATGCAAAGTACAGATTCGACCATTCGTGTTGGAGCTAATGCAACCTACCAGACACCTTGGTTAGCTGAGTTGACTGGTAACTCGCGGATGAATATCGGTATTTTCTTTGCTCTCATTGCCGTTGCAGTCATTTGGTTCATGCTCAAGAAAACAACCCTTGGTTTTGAAATCCGTGCGGTTGGTCTTAATCCTCACGCATCAGAATACGCTGGTATTTCTGCAAAACGTACCATTATCCTCTCAATGATTATTTCAGGTGCTTTGGCTGGTCTTGGTGGAGCTGTTGAAGGTCTGGGAACCTTCCAGAACGTCTATGTTCAAGGGGCATCATTGGCTGTCGGATTTAACGGGATGGCAGTTAGCCTGCTTGCAGCAAACTCACCAATTGGTATTCTCTTTGCAGCCTTCCTATTTGGTGTTCTCCAAGTTGGAGCTCCTGGTATGAATGCGGCGCAGGTACCATCTGAGCTTGTTAGTATTGTAACAGCGTCTATTATCTTCTTTGTCAGTGTTCATTATCTTATCGAACGCTTTGTCAAACCGAAAAAACAAGTTAAAGGAGGTAAGTAAAGATGTCTATTACAACCTTGCTCACCCTCTTGGTGTCTTCTATGCTGATTTACTCAGCCCCCCTCATCTTTACAAGTATCGGTGGTGTTTTCTCTGAACGTGGCGGTGTGGTAAACGTCGGTCTTGAAGGAATTATGGTTATGGGAGCCTTCTCTGGAGTCGTCTTTAACCTTGAATTTGCAGAACAATTTGGAGCAGCAACTCCATGGTTATCCTTGGTTGTAGCAGGAGTAGTAGGGGGAATCTTCTCTATCATCCACGCAGCTGCAACGGTTCATTTCCGTGCAGACCATGTTGTCAGCGGTACAGTATTGAACTTGATGGCGCCTGCCTTGGCTGTTTTCTTAGTGAAAGTGCTTTATAATAAAGGACAAACAGATAACTTAAGCCAGACTTTCGGACGCTTTGACTTCCCAGTCTTAGCTAATATCCCAGTGATTGGTGATATCTTCTTCAAGTCAACAAGTCTGCTAGGTTATATCGCGATTGCCTTCTCATTCCTAGCTTGGTTTATCCTCTTCAAGACCCGCTTTGGTCTTCGCCTCCGCTCTGTCGGTGAACACCCTCAAGCAGCGGATACTTTGGGAATCAATGTCTACAAGATGAGATATCTAGGAGTTATCATTTCAGGTTTCTTGGGTGGAATTGGGGGAGCGATTTATGCTCAATCAATCTCAGTTAACTTCTCAGTGACAACTATTGTCGGACCTGGATTTATCGCCCTTGCTGCGATGATCTTTGGGAAATGGAATCCAATCGGTGCTATGCTTTCTAGTCTCTTCTTTGGACTTTCACAAAGTTTGGCCGTTATCGGTTCTCAATTGCCATTCCTACAAGGAGTGCCTGCGGTTTACCTTCAAATCGCTCCTTATGTTTTGACTATTCTTGTCTTGGCAGCCTTTTTTGGAAAAGCAGTGGCACCAAAAGCAGATGGTATCAACTATATCAAATCAAAATAAGCATACAAAAAAACGTCAGTTCTGTTCAAACTGGCGTTTTATTTTTTAGGATCTTGATGGGTTAAGTTCAGTCCCCAAGGGACAAGATTTTCAGTTTTATTTGTGATGCGTGTGATATTATCCTTATGCCGAATGATAATCAAGCTAGCAAGTGCTAGGATAATAGCGATGAAGAGAGGGTCATAGTTGCTCAGGATAAAACCAAAAAGTGGAAAGAGTAGAACTCCGATGACAGCTGCGATAGATGCTGTGACACTGGAAAGTGAAATCATACTGCCTAGATAGAGGGTTCCAAAGAAGACAACCGCAAGGTAGAGACAGAAGACAGGAGCAAATCCGAAAATCACACCTGCACTGGTTGCGACAGCCTTACCACCCTTAAATCCTGCAAAGATAGGAAAGGTATGGCCAATGACAGCTAAAAGTCCAAAGATGAGAGGCGAAACGCCTTGCAGATGAAAAATAATTGGAAGAAGCGTTGCTAGGGTTCCTTTGAAAAAGTCAATCACAAAGGTTGCCATACCAGCTTTCTTACCTAAAATGCGGAAGGTATTGGTCGTTCCAGTGTTACCAGAACCATGCTCGCGCAGATTGATTTGAAAGAAAACTTGTCCAATCCAGAGACCAGACGGAATCGAACCCAGCAGATAGGCTAGGATTAATAAAACTATTGTAATCATACTCCTATTATATCATGAAATGGAGAAGAAAAGCAGAGAATCTCTTCTGAAATTGTCACATCGGAGAAAGAAAAATTTTGCAAAATCATTGGAAAACCTGTAGAATAGTAAAGATGAACGAATAGGAGGTTCCTTGTGTCAAAAAAGGAAATCAATATTAACAATTATAATGATGATGCCATTCAGGTGCTAGAAGGGTTGGATGCGGTCCGAAAACGTCCAGGGATGTATATCGGATCGACCGATGGTGCTGGTCTCCACCACCTCGTCTGGGAAATCGTCGATAATGCTGTAGATGAAGCCTTGTCTGGATTTGGTGACCGTATTGATGTGACTATCAATAAAGATGGCAGTTTAACGGTTCAAGACCACGGACGTGGGATGCCGACTGGTATGCACGCTATTGGAATTCCAACAGTAGAAGTTATCTTTACTATTCTCCACGCAGGAGGAAAATTCGGTCAAGGAGGATATAAAACTTCTGGCGGTCTCCATGGGGTTGGTTCTTCCGTTGTTAACGCTCTTTCAAGTTGGCTGGAAGTTGAAATTACCCGTGATGGGTCAATCTATAAGCAACGTTTTGAAAATGGTGGAAAACCTGTCACGACTCTGAAGAAAATCGGTACAGCGCCCAAGTCTAAAACAGGTACCAAGGTTACGTTTATGCCTGATACGACTATCTTCTCTACGACAGACTTCAAGTACAATACCATTTCAGAACGCCTCAATGAGTCAGCCTTTCTCTTGAAAAATGTGACCTTGTCTTTAACGGACAAGCGAACAAATGAAGCGATTGAGTTCCACTATGAAAATGGGGTACAGGACTTTGTTTCTTATCTGAACGAAGACAAGGAGACCTTAACGCCAGTTCTTTACTTTGAAGGGGAAGACAATGGTTTCCAAGTGGAAGTGGCCCTCCAGTATAATGATGGATTTTCAGATAATATTTTGTCCTTTGTTAATAACGTTCGTACCAAGGATGGTGGAACGCATGAGACAGGACTCAAGTCCGCTATTACCAAGGTTATGAATGACTATGCGCGTAAGACGGGGCTTCTCAAGGAAAAAGATAAAAACCTTGAAGGGTCAGACTATCGTGAGGGGCTAGCGGCTGTTCTTTCTATCCTTGTTCCTGAAGAACATTTGCAGTTTGAAGGTCAGACCAAGGATAAGCTAGGAAGCCCTCTTGCTCGTCCCGTTGTGGATGGCATTGTGGCTGATAAGTTGACCTTTTTCCTTATGGAAAATGGGGAATTGGCTTCTAACCTCATCCGCAAGGCTATCAAGGCGCGTGATGCTCGTGAAGCGGCACGTAAGGCGCGTGATGAGAGCCGAAATGGTAAGAAAAATAAAAAAGACAAAGGCTTGCTGTCTGGGAAATTGACCCCAGCCCAGTCTAAAAATCCAGCTAAGAATGAACTCTATCTAGTCGAGGGGGATTCTGCCGGAGGTTCTGCCAAACAAGGCCGTGACCGCAAGTTCCAGGCAATCTTGCCTCTTCGTGGTAAGGTTATCAATACAGCTAAAGCCAAGATGGCGGATATCCTCAAAAATGAAGAAATCAATACCATGATTTATACCATTGGTGCGGGTGTTGGCGCAGATTTTTCTATTGAGGATGCCAACTATGACAAGATCATTATCATGACCGATGCGGATACTGACGGTGCCCATATCCAGACTCTTCTTTTAACATTCTTTTATCGCTACATGCGTCCGCTAGTTGAGGCAGGACATGTCTATATCGCTCTTCCGCCTCTTTACAAGATGTCCAAAGGAAAAGGCAAGAAAGAAGAAGTAGCCTATGCTTGGACGGACGGAGAACTAGAAGAACTCCGCAAGCAGTTCGGTAAAGGCGCTACCCTTCAACGCTACAAGGGTCTTGGAGAGATGAACGCCGACCAGCTCTGGGAAACAACCATGAATCCAGAAACCCGTACCCTCATACGTGTCACCATCGAAGACCTAGCACGCGCCGAACGTCGAGTCAATGTCCTCATGGGAGACAAGGTAGAACCACGACGTAAGTGGATTGAAGACAATGTCAAGTTTACGCTGGAAGAGAGTGGAGCATTTTAGTATGAAAAATAAAAATCGTTTATTGATCACTGTTCCTTTGAGTGGTTTAATAACACTGTATGTTATTAGATTAATCAAAGTTTGGATAACTACTATAACTAATGAAAAATATAATATATTAGATTTGTTATTGTCAGAAAATATTATAGTTTTAGTGACATTTTTTAGTGTAATAATATTCTTTCTAAAAGTTGGTTTATCGCATAACGATAAAAAGCAGAAAATATTACGTATTTTAATAATTATATGTGTTGTTTTTACTATTATTTCATATTTTATTTCTGTTGGTAATAAGCAAGTTAATGATGTCTTAATTTTTTTTACTTATGTTTTATTCAATCTTTTGACCTATCTAATTTATGATGTGGTTTTAATAGTTTATAAGTGGGTAGTTAAAGACGAAGCTACCATGGCTCCTAAATTAACATTCATTTGGGCTTTAATTACATTTTTGATTGCTATATTATTTAAATTTTAGGAGAGAGACTAATGGAAGATGTTTTAAATTCTTTGAAAAAGTTTGGATTGGGAATTGAGTTTATTTTAATTTTTACATATTCGATTTTTTGTTGTATTAAAGTGGTAATTTTTAAAAATAGTAGTACAATAAAAAATATTCTAGTTCAAAAGAAGGGATTAATTGAACAATCATTTGAGATTTTTAAAGCTAAGGATTATTTATTTACATTAATTTTGGGAATAATATGTATACTATTACTTTCTGTCATAATTCATTTTAAGTGGAAAAAGTCAAAGATTGATCCAACAAATTATATAGGTATGTTCATACATATAATTCTTCTTATCATAGTTATTGCTATTTATTGGGATCCAGTACTTCTGACCTTTGGAATTATTTGCGCTATAGGATTGGGACTTACAAAGAGTCTATAGTTATCTATTACTTTCTTCAAAAAATCTTTAATGAAAAAAAGCATGAATATAAATTTTGCAAAGTTGACGATTATTTTAAGTATATGACTGAACTGAACACTGGACTAAGACTTTCTACATCCTTTTATCATTACACTACTCTACATTCTTTGAAAGGAGTTGAACACGCCCTAAATGATGCGTGAAAAAGATAAATTCTATGATGATCTTTCTTATTTCAAGAATTTTCTATTTTCACTTGATATTTTACGGGCTCTGTATCCTATATGTCTAACATTCAAAACATGTCCCTAGAGGACATCATGGGAGAGCGCTTTGGTCGCTACTCCAAATACATTATTCAAGACCGGGCTTTGCCAGATATTCGTGATGGGCTCAAGCCGGTTCAGCGCCGTATTCTTTATTCGATGAATAAGGATGGCAATACTTTTGACAAGAGCTACCGTAAATCGGCCAAGTCTGTCGGGAATATCATGGGGAATTTCCACCCACACGGTGACAGTTCCATCTATGATGCCATGGTTCGTATGTCACAGGACTGGAAAAATCGTGAGATTCTAGTTGAAATGCACGGTAATAACGGTTCTATGGACGGTGATCCACCTGCGGCCATGCGTTATACCGAGGCACGTCTGTCTGAAATTGCTGGCTATCTTCTTCAGGATATCGAGAAAAAGACAGTTCCTTTTGCTTGGAACTTTGATGATACTGAGAAAGAACCAACGGTCTTGCCAGCAGCCTTTCCAAATCTCTTGGTAAATGGATCGACTGGTATTTCAGCTGGTTATGCCACAGATATTCCACCTCATAATTTAGCTGAGGTCATCGATGCAGCGGTTTACATGATTGACCACCCAACTGCAAAGGTTGATAAACTCATGGAATTCTTGCCTGGACCAGACTTCCCGACTGGAGGAATCATTCAGGGTCGTGATGAAATCAAGAAGGCCTATGAAACTGGGAAAGGGCGCGTGGTTGTTCGTTCCAAGACTGAAATTGAGAAGTTAAAAGGTGGTAAGGAACAAATCGTTATCACTGAGATTCCTTATGAGATTAATAAGGCTAATTTGGTCAAGAAAATTGATGAAGTCCGTGTCAATAACAAGGTGGCAGGTATTGCTGAGGTTCGAGATGAGTCTGACCGTGACGGTCTTCGCATTGCTATCGAACTCAAGAAAGATGCGAACACTGAGCTTGTTCTCAACTACCTTTTCAAGTATACTGACTTGCAAATCAACTACAACTTCAACATGGTTGCGATTGACAATTTCACCCCTCGTCAGGTTGGAATTGTGCCTATCTTATCTAGCTATATTGCCCACCGTCGTGAGGTCATCTTGGCACGTTCTCGCTTTGACAAGGAAAAGGCTGAAAAACGTCTCCATATCGTCGAAGGTTTGATTCGAGTGATTTCAATCTTGGACGAAGTCATTGCGCTTATCCGTGCTTCTGAGAATAAGGCGGACGCTAAGGAAAATCTTAAGGTAAGCTATGATTTTACGGAAGAACAGGCTGAGGCTATTGTTACCTTGCAACTGTACCGTTTGACCAATACCGATGTGGTTGTCTTGCAGGAAGAAGAAGCAGAACTTCGTGAAAAGATTGCCATGCTTGCGGCTATTATCGGTGATGAGCGGACTATGTACAATCTCATGAAGAAAGAACTTCGTGAGGTCAAGAAGAAGTTTGCGACTCCGCGTTTGAGTAGCTTAGAAGACACTGCGAAAGTAATCGAGATTGATACAGCTAGTCTGATTGCTGAGGAAGATACATATGTCAGCGTGACCAAGGCAGGTTACATCAAGCGTACCAGCCCACGTTCTTTTGCAGCCTCCACCTTGGAAGAAATTGGCAAACGTGATGATGACCGTTTAATCTTTGTTCAATCTGCCAAGACAACCCAGCATCTTTTGATGTTCACGACTCTTGGAAATGTCATTTATCGACCAATTCATGAATTGGCAGATATTCGCTGGAAGGATATCGGAGAGCATCTGAGCCAAACCATCACAAACTTTGAAACTAACGAAGAAATCCTCTATGTGGAAGTCGTGGATCAGTTTGATGAAGGCACAACCTACTTTGCTGCGACTCGTCTCGGTCAAATCAAGCGTGTAGAGCGAAAAGAGTTCACTCCATGGCGGACCTATAAATCTAAGTCTGTCAAGTATGCTAAGCTCAAAGACGAGACAGACCAGATTGTAGCAGTGGCTCCGATTAAACTGGATGATGTTCTTTTGATTAGCCAAAATGGTTATGCCCTTCGTTTCAATATCGAAGAGGTACCAGTTGTCGGTGCTAAGGCTGCAGGTGTCAAAGCTATGAACCTGAAAGCAGATGATGTCCTCCAATCCGCCTTTATCTGTAACACCTCATCCTTCTACCTCTTGACCCAACGTGGAAGTTTGAAACGTGTTTCTATTGTCGAAATTCCGGCAACCAGCCGTGCCAAACGTGGGTTACAAGTCTTGCGTGAGCTAAAAAATAAACCGCATCGTGTCTTCTTAGCAGGAGCAGTTGCAGAGCAAGGATTTATTGGTGATCTCTTCAGTACAGAAGTGGAAGAGAACGACCAAACTCTGCTTGTTCAATCCAACAAAGGAACAATCTATGAAAGCCGATTGCAAGACTTGAACTTGTCAGAAAGGACTAGCAACGGAAGCTTCATTTCTGATACGATTTCAGATGAAGAAGTTTTTGATGCTTATCTTAAAGAAGTATTTACAGAAGCCAAATAAGTGAAAGGAAGAATCAGTTCTCAGAGCTGGTTCTTTTTATTGAAGAAATTTTCTGAAAATTACAAAATATGCTTGCTATTTTAGAAAAATAGTGTAGAATAAAAGAAATAGGTTTTTAGAATAAGGAGTGGAATATGACAGTAACGATTGATTGGGAAAATCTCGGTTTTTCCTATATGAAATTACCTTATCGCTATATTGCTCATTTTAAAAATGGACAATGGAATCAAGGAGAACTTACAGAAGATGCAACCTTGCATATTTCAGAGTCTTCTCCAAGTCTTCACTATGGTCAACAAGCATTCGAAGGTTTAAAAGCTTATCGTACTAAGGATGGCAGTATTCAACTTTTCCGTCCTGATGAAAATGCCAAACGCCTGCAACGGACATGTGACCGTCTCTTGATGCCACAAGTTCCGACAGAAATGTTTGTAGAAGCGTGTAAAGCAGTTGTTCGTGCGAATGAAGAATATGTACCTCCATACGGAACAGGTGGAACCTTATATCTTCGCCCTCTTTTGATTGGTGTAGGAGATATTATTGGGGTTAAACCAGCAGAAGAGTACATTTTCACCATCTTTGCTATGCCAGTTGGAAATTACTTTAAAGGCGGTTTGGTTCCAACCAACTTCTTGATTCAGGATGAATACGATCGTGCGGCTCCAAATGGTACAGGTGCAGCTAAAGTTGGTGGGAACTATGCTGCAAGTCTCTTGCCAGGGAAATTGGCCAAGTCACGTCATTTCTCAGATGTTATCTATCTAGACCCATCAACTCATACAAAGATTGAAGAAGTCGGTTCAGCTAACTTCTTTGGAATTACAGCTGATAATGAATTTGTAACACCATTGAGTCCATCTATCTTGCCATCTATTACCAAGTACTCTTTGCTTTACTTGGCAGAACATCGCTTGGGCTTAACTCCTATTGAGGGGGATGTCCCGATTGATAAGCTTGACCGTTTTGTAGAAGCAGGTGCCTGTGGTACAGCAGCAGTTATTTCTCCAATTGGTGGAATTCAGCACGGTGATGATTTCCATGTTTTCTATAGTGAAACAGAAGTAGGTCCTGTGACTCGCAAACTCTATGATGAATTGACAGGGATTCAGTTTGGCGATATTGAAGCGCCAGAAGGTTGGATTGTAAAAGTAGATTAAAATAAACAAAAGGAGATTTTTTATGAAATCGAAAAAGTGGCTCTTAACAGCAGGAGTGGTCCTGAGCACAACAGCTCTATTAGCGGCTTGTGGAAAAGCTGATAAAGAAGCAGATGCACCGACAACATTTTCATATGTCTATGCAGTAGATCCAGCATCTTTGGACTATAGTATAGCGACTCGTACATCGACAACAGATGTCATCGGGAACGTGGTTGATGGCTTGATGGAAAACGACCAATACGGAAATGTTATTCCTTCCTTGGCTGAAGATTGGTCTGTCTCAAAAGATGGTTTGACTTATACCTATAAACTTCGTAAAGGAGTTAAATGGTACACTTCTGAAGGTGAAGAATATGCAGAAGTAACAGCCCATGACTTTGTAACAGGACTAAAACACGTAGCTGACGGTAAGTCAGACGGTGTCTCTCTCATCCAAAATTCAATCAAGGGCTTGGATGCCTACATGACTGGTGAGACCAATGATTTCTCTACAGTTGGTGTCAAGGCCTTGGACGATTACACAGTTGAATATACCCTAAACAAACCAGAAAGTTTCTGGAACTCTAAAGTCACCACAGCAACGATGTTGCCTGTAAATGAAGAGTTTTTGAAGGCATCAGGTAAAGATTATGGAGCAGTTACTCCAGCAGGAATTCTCTACAATGGACCTTATATCTTGAAGACCTTGACTTCTAAATCGTTGATCGAATATGAGAAAAATCCAAATTACTGGGATAAAGAAAAGGTAAAAATCGAGAAGATTAAATTGACTTACTACGATGGTTCTGATCAGGAATCGTTGATTCGTAGCTTCTCTTCAGGTGCCTATACGACAGCCCGTCTCTTCCCAAGTAGCTCAAACTTTGCTTCTACTTTGGAACAATACGGAGATAAAATCACTTATAGCCCACAGGATTCAAGTAGTTATTACTTCACCTTTAACGTAAATCGTCAGTCATATAATAAAACTGCGAAAACAAGTGAAGAGCAAAAGACTTCTACAAAAGAAGCTATGCTTAATAAGGACTTCCGTCAGGCTATCAACTTTGCCTTCAACCGCCATTCTTATGCTGCCCAGCTAAATGGTGAAGACGGTGCGGACAAGATTATTCGTAACAGTCTCGTTCCAGATAACTTTGTACAAGCAGGTGGTAAAAACTTTGGTCAAATCGCTCAAGCAGAGTTGGTGAACTATGGTGACCAGTGGAAAGGTGTTGAGCTAGTTGACGGTAAGGATTCTATCTACAACCCTGACAAGGCTAAAGCTGCATTCGAAAAAGCTAAGAAAGACTTGGAATCTAAAGGGGTAACATTCCCAATTCACTTGGATGTCCCAGTTGAACAAACAGATACCATCGCTGTTCAACAAAGCAACTCTTTCAAACAGTCTATCGAATCAACTCTTGGTGCTGAAAATGTTGTCATCGACGTTCTTCAAATGACAGATAATGAAAAGGAAACAATCACTTCTCAAGCACGTGTTCCTTCTCAAAAAGATTATGATTTGAACAGTACAGGATGGGCTCCAAGCTATCAAGACCCAGCATCTTACTTGAATATCATGGATCCTAAATCAGGTTCTGCTATGAAACACCTTGGTATTACTAAAGGGAAAGATAAGGATGTTGTAGCGAAACTTGGTTTGGACCAGTATAAGAAATTATTGGATGATGCCGATTCAGAAACTACGAATCTTGAAGAACGCTATGAAAAATATGCCAAGGCTCAAGCTTGGTTGACAGATAGTTCATTATTGATGCCTACAGCCTCATCTGGTGGTTCTCCAGTTGTAAGTAATGTCGTGCCATTCTCAAAACCATACTCACAAGTTGGTATTAAAGGTGACCCATATATCTTTAAAGGAATGAAATTGCAAAAAGATATTGTTACAACAAAAGAATATGAAGAAGCACTGAAAAAATGGCAAAAAGAAAAATTGGAATCAAATGGTAAGTACCAAAAAGAACTAGAAAAGCATATTAAATAAAGCGGAAAACTCTATATCAGACAAGCCTGATGTAGAGTTTTTTCTTGCTAGTTTTTGGATTTTCTTGTAAAATAGAAAAAGTGAAGAGAGGTATGAAATGAGTAAGAAAGATAAAAAAATTGAAATTCAAGTAGCAGATGCCAAGGTTAATGTAGGAAAAGACAGTTTTGAAGGTTATACGTTGACCATTGGTAAAAAAGTTATCGGAGAAATTGCCGAATTAGATGGACAATTTGCCATCATAAAGAATGGGAATGTCGATAGTTTTTATAAAAAATTGGAAAAAGCTGTGGAAATTTTGATTGAAAATTATAATTTAGCAAAATAAGTCTTGTTTTTTTGAAATTTTCATGATATAATAGTCCATGTTAATTGTAGGAGAGATAGCGAAGAGGCTAAACGCGGCGGACTGTAAATC
>NZ_KV794152.1:232925-258453 GCF_001808665.1 Streptococcus sp. HMSC070B10
TCCGCTCCTTCGGGTTCGGGGGTTCGAATCCCTCTCTCTCCATTTCATCAATGGGGTATAGCCAAGCGGTAAGGCAAGGGACTTTGACTCCCTCATGCGTTGGTTCGAATCCAGCTACCCCAGTTCTTAGGTAATGATCAAGATAAAAAGCAAAATATCTTAGGGTATTTTATTTTTATAATTGAAAGACGTGAACGATATGAACATGTCCTTGCGGGTGCTTAGGAAAAAAATTATAAGTATGTCAAGTTTAAGAAAAACTTGATTGTTGGAGGATTTTTTAGATGAACGAATTTGAAGATTTGCTAAATAGCGTTAGCCAAGTTGAGACTGGTGATGTTGTTAGTGCTGAAGTATTGACAGTTGATGCGACTCAAGCTAACGTTGCAATCTCTGGAACTGGTGTTGAAGGTGTCTTGACTCTTCGCGAATTGACAAACGATCGCGATGCAGATATCAATGACTTTGTTAAAGTAGGAGAAGTATTGGATGTTCTTGTACTTCGTCAAGTAGTTGGTAAAGATACTGATACAGTTACATACCTTGTATCTAAAAAACGCCTTGAAGCTCGCAAAGCATGGGACAAACTTGTTGGTCGCGAAGAAGAAGTTGTTACTGTTAAAGGAACTCGTGCCGTTAAAGGTGGACTTTCAGTAGAATTTGAAGGTGTTCGTGGATTTATCCCAGCTTCAATGTTGGATACTCGTTTCGTACGTAACACTGAGCGTTTTGTAGGTCAAGAATTTGATGCTAAGATCAAAGAAGTTGACGCTAAAGAAAACCGCTTCATCCTTTCACGTCGTGAAGTTGTTGAAGCAGCTACTGCAGCAGCTCGCGCTGAAGTATTCGGTAAATTGGCTGTTGGTGATGTTGTAACTGGTAAAGTTGCACGTATCACAAGCTTCGGTGCTTTCATCGACCTTGGTGGTGTTGACGGATTGGTTCACTTGACTGAATTGTCACACGAACGTAACGTATCACCAAAATCAGTTGTAACAGTTGGTGAAGAAATTGAAGTGAAAATCCTTGATCTTAACGAAGAAGAAGGACGTGTATCACTTTCACTTAAAGCAACAACACCTGGACCATGGGATGGCGTTGAGCAAAAATTGGCTAAAGGTGATGTAGTAGAAGGAACAGTTAAACGTTTGACTGACTTCGGTGCATTTGTTGAAGTATTGCCAGGTATCGATGGACTTGTTCACGTATCACAAATTTCACACAAACGTATTGAAAATCCAAAAGAAGCTCTTAAAGTTGGTCAAGAGGTTCAAGTTAAAGTTCTTGAAGTTAACGCAGATGCAGAGCGCGTATCACTTTCTATCAAAGCTCTTGAAGAGCGTCCAGCTCAAGAAGAAGGACAAAAAGAAGAAAAACGTGTTGCTCGTCCACGTCGTCCAAAACGTCAAGAAAAACGTGATTTCGAACTTCCAGAAACACAAACAGGATTCTCAATGGCTGACTTGTTCGGTGATATCGAACTTTAATCAAATTGAAAATTCACAAAATCCTTTGTTTTCTAAACAAGGGATTTTTCTTTTGTCTGTAAGCCTTTTTTGATATAATAGTTCTATGTTAGAATCAGAAAAACAATCACGTTATCAAATGTTAAATGAAGAGCTCTCTTTTTTATTGGAAGGTGAAACTAATGTCTTGGCTAATCTTTCCAACGCCAGTGCTCTTCTAAAATCACGCTTTCCTAATACCGTATTTTCAGGCTTTTATCTGTTCGATGGAAAGGAATTGGTTTTAGGTCCCTTCCAAGGAGGTGTTTCCTGCATTCGTATTGCACTGGGAAAAGGTGTTTGTGGTGAGGCAGCTCATTTTCAGGAAACTGTTCTGGTTGGTGATGTAACAACTTATCCCAACTATATTTCTTGTGATAGTAGCGCTAAAAGTGAAATTGTTGTTCCGATGGTTAAGAATGGTCAATTACTTGGAGTTCTGGATCTTGATTCTTCAGAGATTGATGATTATGATGCTATGGATCGAGATTATTTGGAACAATTTGTCGCTATTTTGCTTGAAAAGACAGAATGGGACTTTACAATGTTTGAGGAGAAAGCCTAATGTATCAAGCACTTTATCGAAAATATAGAAGTCAAAACTTCTCCCAGTTGGTTGGACAGGAAGTTGTGGCTAAGACTCTTAAACAAGCGGTGGAGCAAGAGAAAATAAGTCATGCTTATCTTTTTTCTGGTCCTCGTGGAACGGGAAAAACCAGTGTGGCTAAGATTTTTGCCAAGGCTATGAACTGTCCCAATCAAGTGGGTGGTGAACCATGTAATAACTGCTATATTTGTCAGGCAGTGACGGACGGTAGTTTAGAAGATGTCATTGAAATGGATGCAGCCTCTAATAATGGGGTGGATGAAATCCGTGAAATTCGTGATAAATCTACCTACGCCCCTAGTCTTGCTCGTTATAAGGTTTATATCATAGATGAGGTTCACATGCTGTCTACAGGGGCTTTTAATGCTCTCTTAAAGACGCTGGAAGAGCCAACACAGAATGTTGTCTTTATTTTGGCCACTACTGAATTGCACAAGATTCCTGCCACTATTTTATCCCGTGTGCAACGTTTTGAATTTAAATCAATTAAAACACAGGATATTAAGGAACATATCCACTATATCTTAGAAAAAGAAAATATCAGTTCTGAACCAGAGGCTGTGGAAATCATTGCTAGACGGGCTGAAGGTGGAATGCGAGACGCCTTGTCTATTTTGGATCAAGCCCTAAGTTTGACACAGGGAAATGAATTGACGACTGCCATCTCTGAAGAAATTACTGGCACCATTAGTCTATCAGCCTTGGATGATTATGTGTTTGCCTTATCTCAACAGGATGTTCCTAAAGCATTAGCTTGTTTAAATCTTCTCTTTGACAATGGTAAGAGCATGACTCGTTTTGTGACCGACCTTTTACACTATTTAAGAGACTTGTTAATTGTTCAAACAGGTGGAGAAAACACTCATCATAGTCCAGTCTTTGTAGAAAATTTGGCACTTCCTCAAGAAAATCTGTTTGAAATGATTCGCTTGGCGACAGTGAGTTTAGCAGATATTAAGTCTAGTTTACAGCCAAAGATTTATGCTGAGATGATGACCATCCGTTTGGCAGAGATTAAGCCTGAACCAGCTCTTTCTGGGGCAGTTGAACATGAAATTGCTGCGTTGAGACAGGAAGTTGCCCGTCTCAAACATGAACTCGCCAATGTGGGAACTGTAGCTAAGCCAACCAGTCCAGTACCTACTCGTCCAACAGCAGGCAAAACAGTCTATCGTGTGGATCGCAATAAGGTTCAATCTATCCTACAAGAGGCCGTTGAAAATCCTGATTTAGCACGTCAAAACCTGATTCGTCTGCAGAATGCCTGGGGAGAGGTGATTGAAAGTCTAGGAGGCCCTGATAAGGCTCTGCTAGTTGGTTCTCAACCGGTTGCCGCCAATGAACATCATGCTATTCTTGCTTTTGAGTCTAACTTCAATGCTGGTCAAACCATGAAACGAGACAATCTCAACACCATGTTTGGCAATATCCTCAGTCAGGCAGCAGGTTTTTCACCCGAAATTTTAGCCATTTCTATGGAGGAATGGAAAGAAGTTCGCGCAGCCTTTTCAGCCAAAGCCAAATCTTCCCAAACTGAAAAAGAAGCAGAAGAAAGCCTGATTCCAGAAGGATTTGAATTTTTGGCTGATAAAATGAAGGTAGAGGAAGACTAAAGAAAGATTTCATGATACAATAAGTTTATGAATAGACAACAATTTATTATCATCGCGCTGTTTACAGCTGCTGAGACCTATTTTTTCAATGAAGCCTGGATGACTGGTCGCTATATTATGGCAGCCTTTTGGGCCATTTTGCTCTTTAGAAATTTCCGAGTTAGTTACTTGATGGGCAAGATTGTAGATGTCATTGACCAGCATTTAAAAGGAAAAGACTAGTCCTCAGCTTCTAGACAAAATCAAAGCCTTTTAGGCTTTTTTTTGTTATACTATAAAAGTATATTTATTGACCTTTTACCGTATTTGCTAGGGAGATCAAGTATGTTTCCAGTAAGAACTGTAAAGGCTTTGAAAAAGAAAGGAACTATCATGTCAGTATTAGAGATCAAAGATCTTCACGTTGAGATTGAAGGAAAAGAAATTTTAAAAGGGGTTAACTTGACCCTGAAAACAGGAGAAATCGCCGCTATCATGGGACCAAATGGTACTGGTAAATCGACTCTTTCTGCCGCTATCATGGGAAATCCAAACTATGAAGTTACCAAAGGTGAAGTCTTGTTTGATGGCGTAAACATTCTTGAGTTAGAAGTGGACGAGCGTGCGCGTATGGGACTTTTCCTTGCTATGCAATACCCATCAGAAATTCCTGGTATTACTAACGCTGAGTTTCTTCGTGCAGCCATGAATGCTGGTAAAGAAGACGATGAGAAGATTTCAGTTCGCGAGTTTATCACTAAGCTAGATGAAAAAATGGAATTGCTCAACATGAAAGAAGAAATGGCTGAGCGTTACCTCAACGAAGGTTTCTCTGGTGGTGAGAAAAAACGCAATGAGATTCTTCAACTTTTGATGTTGGAGCCAACATTTGCCCTTTTGGACGAGATTGACTCTGGTCTTGATATTGACGCTCTTAAAGTTGTTTCTAAAGGTGTTAATGCTATGCGTGGTGAAGGCTTTGGTGCTATGATTATCACTCACTACCAACGTCTTTTGAACTACATCACGCCTGATGTGGTACACGTCATGATGGAAGGTCGTGTTGTCCTTTCAGGTGGTCCAGAATTGGCTGCGCGTTTGGAACGTGAAGGATACGCAAAACTAGCTGAAGAACTTGGCTACGATTACAAGGAAGAATTGTAATTCCCTCGTATCTTTTAGGAGAAGTAAATGACTAAAGAAAATATTAAACTTTTTTCAGAAATGCACGCTGAACCAAGCTGGTTGGCTGACCTTCGTCAAAAAGCTTTTGATAAGATGGAGAGTTTAGAGTTACCAGTTATTGAGCGTGTCAAATTCCACCGTTGGAATCTGGGTGATGGAACGATTACAGAAAGTGAGCCATCAGCAAATGTTCCAGATTTCACAGCTCTAGATAATCACTTGAAGTTGGTGCAAGTAGGAACTCAAACTGTTTTTGAGCAAATTCCAGTTGAGTTAGCTGAACAGGGTGTCGTCTTTACAGACTTCCACTCAGCTTTAGAAGAAATTCCAGAGCTTATTGAGGAATTCTTCATGTCATCTGTTAAGTATGACGATGACAAGTTGGCAGCTTACCATACAGCTTATTTCAACAGTGGTGCTGTTCTCTACATTCCTGATAATGTTGAGATTAAAGAACCAATCGAAGGAATTTTCTATCAAGACAGCGATAGTGATGTGCCGTTTAACAAGCATATTATGATTATCGCTGGTAAAAATTCTAAGATTAGTTATCTGGAACGTTTAGAGTCACGTGGTGAAGGAAGTGCCAAAGCAACTGCTAATATCACAGTAGAAGTAATTGCGCGTTCTGGTGCTCAAGTGAAATTTGCGGCTATCGACCGTCTAGGTGAAAATGTCACTGCCTACATTAGCCGTCGTGGTAAATTAGGCAACGATGCAAGCATTGACTGGGCAATCGGTGTCATGAACGAAGGAAACGTCGTTGCGGACTTTGATAGCGACTTGATTTGTAACGGTAGCCATGCGGATCTTAAAGTCGTAGCTCTTTCAAGTGGCCGTCAGGTACAAGGGATTGATACCCGAGTAACTAACTATGGTTGCAACTCAATTGGAAATATCCTGCAACATGGGGTTATCCTTGAAAAAGCAACTTTAACTTTCAATGGTATCGGTCACATTATCAAGGGTGCCAAGGGAGCAGATGCGCAACAAGAGAGTCGTGTTCTTATGCTTTCAGACCAAGCACGTTCAGATGCTAATCCAATTCTTTTGATTGATGAAAATGATGTTACTGCAGGACACGCGGCTTCTATCGGTCAGGTAGATCCAGAAGATATGTATTACCTCATGAGCCGTGGCTTGGATAAGGCAACTGCAGAACGTTTGGTTGTCCGTGGTTTCCTTGGCTCTGTTATCGTTGAGATTCCAGTCAAGGAAGTTCGTGATGAAATGATTGCAACCATCGAAGAAAAATTGTCAAAACGCTAAGGGGTAGCCTATGTTAGATGTAGAAGCGATTCGCAAGGATTTTCCAATTTTAGACCAGATTGTTAATGATGAACCATTGGTTTATTTGGACAATGCTGCGACGACACAAAAACCACTAGCAGTTCTGGAGACGATTAACCGCTACTATGAGAACGACAATGCCAATGTTCATCGTGGCGTTCATACCTTGGCAGAAAGGGCGACAGCTTCTTATGAGGCGGCTCGTGAAACCATTCGTAAGTTTATCAATGCAGGGTCTACAAAGGAAGTTCTCTTTACCAGAGGAACGACAACTAGTCTTAACTGGGTAGCGCGTTATGCTGAGGAAGTCTTGACTGAGGGAGACCAGGTTTTGATTTCTGTCATGGAACACCATTCCAATATCATTCCATGGCAGGAAGCCTGCCGTAAGACTGGGGCAGAGCTTGTTTATGTCTATCTCAAGGATGGAGCTCTGGATATGGATGATTTGCGAGCTAAATTGACTGATAGAGTCAAGTTTGTCTCCCTAGCTCACGCCTCAAATGTTCTTGGTGTGGTCAATCCAATCAAAGAAATCACTCAATTGGCCCATCAAGTTGGAGCTATCATGGTGGTGGATGGTGCTCAATCTACGCCTCATATGAAGATTGATGTTCAGGACTTGGATGTGGACTTCTTTGCCTTTTCAGGTCACAAGATGGCAGGTCCGACTGGTATCGGGGTTCTCTATGGCAAAGAAAAGTATCTAGAACAAATGTCACCAGTTGAATTTGGTGGGGAAATGATTGATTTCGTCTATGAGCAGTCTGCTAGCTGGAAGGAGTTGCCTTGGAAATTCGAGGCAGGAACTCCCAATATGGCAGGTGCTATCGGACTTGCTGCAGCAGTAGATTATCTAGAAAAAATTGGTATGGATGCCATTGAAGCTCATGAACAGGAATTAATCTCTTACGTCTTTCCAAAACTGCAGGCTATTGAAGGTTTGACCATTTACGGTTCACAGGACTTGGCCCAACGTTCAGGTGTGATTGCCTTTAATCTAGGCGATCTCCATCCTCACGACCTTGCGACAGCTTTGGATTATGAAGGAGTAGCTGTTCGTGCAGGTCACCACTGTGCGCAACCCTTGCTTCAGTATTTGGATGTCCCAGCAACAGCTCGCGCAAGTTTTTATATCTACAATACCAAGGCAGATTGCGACAAGCTAGTAGATGCCTTACAAAAGACAAAGGAGTTTTTCAATGGCACTTTCTAAACTAGATAGCCTTTATATGGCAGTGGTAGCGGACCATTCGAAAAATCCACATCACCAAGGAAAGTTGGAAGACGCTGAACAAATCAGTCTCAATAATCCGACCTGTGGAGATGTCATCAACCTCTCTGTCAAGTTTGATATAGATGACCGTTTGGAAGATATCGCTTTTCTAAACTCGGGCTGTACCATCTCAACTGCCTCTGCTAGCATGATGACAGATGCAGTTTTAGGAAAAACCAAACAAGAAATCTTAGAACTTGCGACCATTTTTTCTGAGATGGTTCAAGGGCAAAAAGATGAACGCCAAGATCAACTTGGCGATGCAGCCTTCTTATCAGGCGTTGCCAAATTTCCTCAACGAATCAAGTGTGCAACCCTAGCTTGGAACGCTTTGAAGAAAACAATTGAAAATCAAGAAAATCAGTAAGACAA
Source organism: Streptococcus sp. HMSC070B10 (assembly GCF_001808665.1). Classification (GTDB taxonomy): domain Bacteria; phylum Bacillota; class Bacilli; order Lactobacillales; family Streptococcaceae; genus Streptococcus. The sequence goes on from NZ_KV794152.1 coordinate 240,753, forward strand.
ATTTCTTTTGTCTTATGAATCAGTAGAAATAAAGAATGAAAGAAAGGATATTATGGCTGAAGAAAGAGTAGAACCAAAACCAATTGACCTTGGTGAATATAAATTTGGTTTCCATGATGATGTAGAGCCTGTCCTATCGACAGGAAAAGGATTGAATGAAGATGTCATTCGTGAATTATCAGCTGCAAAGGGAGAACCTGAGTGGATGTTAGAATTCCGTTTGAAGTCTTATGAGACCTTCAAAAAAATGCCTATGCAAACTTGGGGAGCAGACTTGTCAGAGATTGATTTTGATGACTTGATCTACTACCAAAAACCATCTGATAAACCAGCTCGTTCGTGGGATGAGGTTCCTGAAAAAATCAAAGAAACCTTTGAACGTATCGGGATTCCAGAAGCTGAACGTGCTTATCTAGCAGGTGCCTCTGCCCAGTATGAGTCAGAAGTGGTTTACCATAACATGAAGGAAGAATTCCAGAAATTGGGGATTATCTTTACAGATACGGATTCTGCCCTTAAGGAATACCCAGACTTGTTTAAGCAATACTTTGCCAAGTTGGTACCACCGACTGATAACAAGTTGGCGGCCCTCAACTCAGCAGTATGGTCTGGTGGAACCTTTATCTACGTACCAAAAGGGGTCAAGGTAGATATTCCACTTCAAACTTACTTCCGTATAAACAACGAGAATACAGGTCAGTTTGAACGTACCTTGATTATCGTTGATGAGGGAGCAAGTGTCCATTATGTAGAAGGATGTACAGCGCCAACTTATTCAAGTAACAGCTTGCATGCTGCCATCGTAGAAATCTTTGCTTTGGATGGAGCTTATATGCGTTATACGACTATCCAAAACTGGTCTGATAACGTCTATAACTTGGTAACGAAACGTGCTAAAGCTCAAAAGGATGCCACTGTTGAGTGGATTGATGGAAACTTGGGTGCCAAAACAACTATGAAATATCCATCTGTTTACCTAGATGGAGAAGGGGCGCGTGGTACCATGCTCTCTATCGCTTTTGCCAATGCTGGGCAACACCAGGATACTGGAGCTAAGATGATCCACAACGCTCCACATACAAGCTCGTCTATCGTGTCTAAATCCATCGCTAAAGGTGGAGGAAAGGTTGACTATCGTGGACAAGTAACCTTTAATAAAAACTCTAAGAAATCTGTCTCTCACATCGAATGTGATACCATTATCATGGATGACTTGTCAGCATCAGATACCATTCCGTTTAATGAAATTCACAACTCACAAGTCGCTTTGGAACACGAAGCTAAGGTATCTAAGATTTCAGAAGAGCAACTCTATTACCTCATGAGCCGTGGATTGTCAGAATCTGAAGCAACTGAGATGATTGTTATGGGATTTGTAGAACCATTTACAAAAGAGCTTCCAATGGAATATGCTGTTGAGCTGAACCGTTTGATTAGCTATGAAATGGAAGGATCAGTTGGCTAAGAATATGTAGAATCTGAGCAGGATTTATTTCTGTTCAGATTTTTTTGAAAAATCATCTTATAAATATTCACAAAATTCCTTTTATATGATAAAATAAAACAATCATATTTAATGGAGATGAAGTATGAATATTTTTAGGACTAAAGATGTTAGTTTGGGACGTACTGAAATGCACCGTCATTTAAAAGTATGGGATTTGATTTTATTAGGAATCGGTGCCATGGTAGGAACTGGGATTTTTACCATTACAGGAACCGCAGCAGCAACGCTTGCTGGTCCGTCACTGGTTGTATCCATAGTGATTTCTGCCCTTTGTGTTTCTTTATCCGCCCTCTTTTTCGCAGAGTTTGCCTCTCGTGTTCCTGCAACTGGTGGTGCTTATAGTTATTTGTATGCAATTTTGGGTGAATTACCAGCTTGGATTGCTGGTTGGTTGACCATCATGGAGTTCATGACAGCAGTTTCTGGTGTGGCCTCTGGCTGGGCAGCTTATTTTAAAGGCTTGCTCAGTAACTATAGTATTTCAATGCCTCAAGCCTTGAATGGGACCTTTAACCCTGAGCAGGGTACCTATATAGACCTTTTACCTATTTTGGTATTGACACTGGTAACCGGTTTAGTTTTATTAAATTCTAAGGCAGCTTTGCGTTTTAATTCGCTTCTAGTCATCTTGAAATTCTCTGCTCTCGCTTTGTTTATTCTAGTTGGTATCTGGTATATTAAACCAGAAAATTGGTCCAACTTTGCTCCCTTTGGTTTTGGTCAAATTTATGGTGGAAGTACTGGAATAATGGCAGGAGCATCTTTGATGTTCTTTGGTTTCCTAGGATTTGAATCTATTTCGATGGCTGTTGATGAAATTCAAAACCCACAAAAAAATGTCCCACGAGGTATTGTTTTGTCATTGACAATCGTAACGATTCTCTATGCCTTGGTTACATTAGTATTGACAGGGATTGTTCACTACAGCCAACTCAATGTGGATGATGCTGTAGCATTTTCATTGCGAAGTATAGGAATTGGTTGGGCAGCTAATTATGTGTCATTAGTGGCCATTTTAACCCTAATAACAGTGTGTATTTCTATGACTTATGCCTTATCGCGTATGATTTACAGTTTAGCACGTGATGGTCTTTTACCTCGAAGTTTTAAGCAATTAAGCAAAACAAGTCGTGTTCCTAAAAATGCGACCATCTTAACAGGAGTTGCTTCTGCAATTGCAGCAGGAGTGTTTCCACTGGCTAGTATTGCAGCCTTTCTAAATATTTGTACGCTTGCTTATCTTATCTTATTGGCTTATGGAATTATAAAACTTAGAAAGGATAGGGGAATGCCTAAAGAAGGAGAATTCAAAACTCCCCTAGTTCCCTTGTTGCCGATTCTCTCGATTCTAATCTGTCTTTCCTTTATGCTTCAATATAGTGTAGAAACATGGATTGCGTTTGGAATTGCTCTTGTAGTTGGACTTGTGATTTACTTTACTTATGGCTATCGTCATTCTACACTTTCTGAATAAAGAAAAAGCTGGAACTTCCCAGCTTTTTGCTTACTCTTTTATATATGTGAAGCCTTCTCCTAGGATTTCATGAGCTTCTGTAATAGTTATAAAGGCTTGAGGATCAATTCGATGAATCATTTCCTTCATTTTCACAATTTCATTTCTTCCGACAATACAGTAGATAATCTTCAAATCTTCTTGACTATAATAACCTTGACCTGAGATGAAAGTAACGCCTCTACCTAGGTCATCATTAATCGCCTTAGCAAGTTGGTCAGGACGTTTTGTGATAATCATAAATCCTTTGCCGGCATATCCTCCTTCACCAATCAAATCAATGACACGAGAAACGATAAAATCAAATAAGAGCGTGTAGGAAACCAATCTCAAGTCCTTGAAGATGAGGAGAATAAGCATGAGAATACAAAAATCTAAGATAAAGAGCAGTTTCCCCATGGATATATGAGTGTATTTGTTGAGAATACGAGCTAGAATATCAGTACCACCAGTTGTACCTCCAGCATTGAAGATAATTCCGAGCCCAATTCCCAATAGAATCCCAGCTATGAGGGCTGTAATCAGTAAATCACCTTGAAGATCAATATGAAGGGGAATCCGCTCAAAAACAGCTAACCAAGCGGACAAAGCTAAGGTTCCTAGTAAACTAGAATAGAGGGATTTGGCTCCAAAGATTTTCCAAGCCAGGATGAAAAGGGGAATATTAATCAGCAAGTTCATCAGAGAAACAGGGATTTTAAAAAGATAAAAGGTGATGAGGGTAATACCTGTCGCCCCTCCTTCAAAGAGATGATGAGGAACTACAAAATAAGTCAGCCCAAAAGCATAAATAGCAGCACCTAGTAAAATGGTTAAAATGGGATAAATTTTTTTAATCATAGGACACCTCTTTTCTTATAAGTAAATTATATCAAATTTTTAAGGAAAATTTGAATGACTCCATTAGGATTTTTAATCTTTTTTTGATATAATTAGAAGTAAGAAAAACAATCTGAATCCTAAAATAGAAAGATTGATACTATGACAAAAATTAAGATTGTAACCGATTCATCTGTTACTATTGAACCAGAACTCGTAAATCAATTAGGTATCACTATTGTTCCATTATCTGTAATGATCGATAATGTTGTTTATTCTGATGCGGATTTGAAAGAAGAAGGTAAATTTCTTCAGTTGATGCAAGCAAGTAAGAATCTTCCAAAAACAAGCCAGCCCCCTGTAGGTGTCTTTGCTGAAGTTTTTGAAGACCTATGCAAAGATGGTAGCCAGATTCTTGCTATTCATATGTCTCATGCTCTTTCTGGTACTGTAGAAGCGGCACGTCAAGGTGCTAGCTTATCTACTGCCGATGTGACAGTTATTGATAGTTCATTCACTGATCAAGCCTTGAAATTCCAAGTTGTTGAGGCTGCGAAGTTAGCACAAGAAGGCAAAGAGTTGGAGGAAATCTTATCTCATGTAGAAGAGGTTAAAAACCACACAGAACTCTATATTGGCGTTTCAACTTTGGAAAATTTAGTAAAAGGTGGACGAATTGGCCGTGTAACTGGATTGTTGAGCTCACTTCTCAATATACGTGTTGTCATGCAGATGAAAGACCATGAATTGCAGCCAATCGTTAAAGGTCGTGGAGCTAAAACTTTTAAAAAATGGTTGGATGAGCTGACAAGTTCGCTAACTGAACGTTCTGTAGCAGAGATTGGAATTTCATATTCTGGTAGTGCTGATTGGGCAAAAGAGATGAAAGAAAGCTTACAAGCTTATGTTGAAAAGCCTATTTCAGTTTTGGAAACGGGCTCTATTATTCAAACTCACACGGGTGAGAATGCTTGGGCTGTTTTAGTACGTTACCACTCCTAAAAAAATAAATAAAATGGGAAGAAATAGCGTTTTTAACTTGACCTAAAAGGGATTTTAGGATATGATTATATTTGTTAATTAGAAATTAAATTGGAGGAATCATTAACATGGCAAACAAACAAGATTTGATCGCTAAAGTAGCAGAAGCTACAGAATTGACTAAGAAAGACTCAGCAGCAGCAGTTGAAGCTGTATTCGCAGCAGTAACTGAGTACCTTGCAGCTGGTGAAAAAGTTCAATTGATCGGTTTTGGTAACTTTGAAGTTCGTGAGCGTGCTGCACGTAAAGGTCGCAACCCACAAACTGGTAAAGAAATCAAAATTGCAGCTTCTAAAGTTCCAGCATTCAAAGCTGGTAAAGCTCTTAAAGACGCTGTTAAATAATCAATCTATAAAAAGCCTATTGTATCAAGCTTTCTAGCTTGAGCAGTAGGCTTTTATTTTTGTTTTGGGGCATTTTTGGGGCAAAACTATAAATTATCTAGTAGGTCGAGGATATTATCATCCATCTTCTTTGTAACGTGTGTGTAGATTTTGTCTATTGTTCTAGAATCATAACGTCCTACTCTTGCCATAATTGCTTTTAGAGTTACGCTATTCTGCTTACGAGAGTATGCCTAAAGATGTGGTAGGTGAGGTGCCTATCAATGGATTCTTCAAGTTGTGTATTTGTTTTCAGATTTAAATCTTCAATAGTTTTTACGATTTTTGGCAGTTCCGCTCGTCATGCAGAATTATATTCGATATACTCAAGGTTCACTGTGTAATCAAGAGGCAGGTTTAAGATTAATTTAGATCACTCTGATTGTGACTTTGAAAGATCAAGTTTGATTAGAAAGCGTTGAATGTATTTTATATCGATATAAATCTAAAATGCCTATTTAAAATCATTCATGCTACTAGTAAGAGAGCTGATATAGCTCCCTTAGATTTTTTTTGGTAAAAAGTCCACCACTCTTCTAAAAAAGTGAAATTTACTTTAATATATAGCTGAGATACTGCAACAAATGGTCATTATGCTACTATTGTATATGGATATAATGCTGAAAAGTTGAAGAAATTGAAAGTTCAACTGAACATGACATATATAGGATAAGGAGAGAGCAAGCTATCCTTTTATCTTTATATTATCGTGATTCCTTAATTTTAATGGATACAGTAGAAAACGAAATTGTAGAAGTAAAAAAATTGAAAAGCAGTTGGAATTTATTGCTAATCTCTGAGATGATGTAACTATTAATGATTTACTGAAATAAACAGATTTCGCAAAAATTATGTCTAGCTTTACAGAATTTCATGCTCACTGAGTAGGTGATGTAGAGCCAAAGAGGAAGTGATGGCACTTGATCAAACCTTCAAACGTTTTTATAGTTTTATCAGGAAAGTTAAAGAGGGGCTTCTGGTGTGAGTATTCGTGAGTTCATGAAAGGCGATAATTGAGGCCTGGTAATGATGGAAAAGAATGATAAAGAAGAACTAATCGATCTAGTTGATTTTGAACTTTAACTTGTCAATGTAGCTATAAGAGAGTATAATAATTTTAAAAAGATGGGAGCTATAAGGATTAGCGATTTGTTATACCAGTGAGAGTTGATAAGAGAATTTTAAATAAACTCGATTTTGTATCAACAAAGCCACAATAAGGACGATCAGAAAAGATTGGTAAAGGATTAGAGAGGCTCTATAGTGAGCTGGGGAGAAAGATGACTGGAAAAGGATTGATTTGGGCACATATTTGATTAGGTGTGGCTATTTCTGTCTTAGCACTCTATACCTACATGATTATTTATATTTTTAATCATGATATGGAAGAAATCTTTGCAACTTTTATTATGTTGGTAATTTATTCACTATTCTTTCTGTTATTTTTGATATCAGTTGAGAGATTATCTTTATTGGTTTGCGTAGAATTAGCTTATCGTAATTTGCAACGATATAAAAAAATTAAAAAGTCCCTTCTTTTTGATAGTACTTTTACAAATAAAAGTCTTAGTAATATAATAGAGCTATAGAAGGGGAGGTGGAAGAAATGTTTCGAAAAGAAAAAGCACGCAAGCGGTTTTACTTTTGGCTTATCATCTTTATCCTTTATCTTGCTTTTGGATTGTATTGTATTTGTACAAATTTTGGAGATACCTTGGGTATGATTTTACTATCACCTTTTATCTTTGCTTCCCTGCCACTCTATGCTTATTTAGTCCTTGGTTTGTTTATCTGGGGGTTCATGAGTCTTGCTATGGATGATGTTATGGATCTTTAGTTAAAGGAAAGCTAAGATCGAGAAAGGACACATTTCGTCCTTTCTTTTTTGATAGATATAGTTTTTCTTTTTAAAAGAGTATTTTTTTACAAAAATAGTTGGATATTTTGTTTATTTATGCTATAATGGGAACAATTATTTTTAGGAGGTGCAGTATGTCTTATTTGTTTGAGATATTACCGAGTTTATTGAGCGGTGCAAGCATGACTTTGCAGGTTTTTGCACTGGTCTTGATTTTTTCTATTCCCTTGGGCGTTTTGATTGCCTTTGCCTTGCAAGTCCATTGGAAGCCCCTCCATCATCTGATTAACATTTATATCTGGATCATGCGAGGCACACCCTTGCTCTTGCAATTGATCTTTATCTATTATGTGCTCCCAAGCATTGGGATTCGTTTGGATCGCCTTCCTGCAGCCATCATTGCCTTTGTTCTCAATTATGCAGCTTACTTTGCTGAAATCTTTCGTGGAGGGATTGATACCATTCCTAAAGGTCAATATGAGGCTGCTAAGGTTTTGAAGTTTAGTCCCTTTGACACAGTTCGCTATATTATCTTACCCCAAGTGACCAAGATTGTTCTTCCTAGCGTATTTAACGAAGTCATGAGTTTGGTCAAGGATACCTCTCTGGTCTATGCTCTAGGAATTTCAGATCTTATCTTGGCTAGTCGAACAGCTGCAAACCGTGATGCTAGCCTGGTTCCTATGTTCTTGGCAGGAGCCATTTACTTGATTTTGATTGGGATTGTGACCATTCTTGCCAAAAAAGTTGAGAAGAAATACAGTTACTATAGATAGGAGGCTGCCATGTTAGAATTACGAAATATCAATAAAGGGTTTGGTGAAAAGCAAATTTTGTCTAATTTCAGTCTAAAAATTCCTGAAAAGCAAATCCTAGCTATCGTTGGGCCTTCGGGTGGAGGTAAGACGACTCTCTTACGCATGCTTGCGGGTCTTGAAACCATTGATTCAGGGCAAATATTTTATAATGGAGAACCTTTAGAATTGGATGAACTGGAGAAGCGCAATCTACTGGGATTTGTATTCCAAGATTTTCAACTGTTCCCTCATTTATCAGTTCTAGACAATTTGACCTTATCGCCCGTAAAAACCATGGGAATGAAGCAGGATGAGGCTGAGCAGAAGGCGCGAGGTCTTTTGGAACAATTAGGACTGGCAGGACATGCAGATGCTTATCCCTTCTCACTATCAGGTGGGCAAAAGCAAAGGGTGGCCTTGGCGCGTGCTATGATGATTGACCCAGAAATCATAGGTTACGATGAACCAACTTCTGCCCTAGATCCTGAATTACGCTTGGAAGTGGAAAAACTGATCTTGCAAAATAGGGAACTTGGCATGACCCAGATTGTGGTTACCCACGATTTACAATTCGCTGAAAATATTGCAGATCAGATTCTCAAGGTTGAGCCCAAGTAGGAGGTGCCGATGACTAATAAGAAAATTGTCTTGGTGTTGGTTTCGTTCCTGACTCTCTTCTTAACAGCCTGTACTCAGAAGGCTAGTGATCCAAAGCAGGATAACTGGGATAAGTATCAAGAGCAGGGGAGTATAACCATTGGTTTTGACAATACCTTTGTACCCATGGGATTTGAAGAAAAGAATGGCCAATATACAGGCTTTGATATTGATTTGGCGCAAGCAGTTTCTGAAAAATTAGGTGTCAAGGTGCAATTCCAGCCAATCGACTGGGATATGAAGGAGACGGAACTGCAAAATGGAACCATAGATGCCATTTGGAATGGCTATTCTGCGACTGATGAACGCCGAGAAAAAGTTGCCTTTAGTATTCCTTATATGGAAAATCAGCAAGTACTAGTTACGAAGAAAAGCAAGCAAATTCGTTCAGTAGAGGATATGAAGGATAAGACCTTGGGAGCTCAAGCAGGTTCCTCTGGTTATTTAGACTTTGAAGCTCAGCCAGACTTACTGAAAAATCGTGTTAAAGACCAGAAGGCCAATCAATACCAGAGTTTCAATGAAGCCTTAATTGATTTGAAAAATGTTCGGATTGATGCTTTGTTGATTGACCGAGTGTATGCTAATTATTACCTCCAGTCTGAGGGGATATTAAATGATTACAATGTCTTTTCAGCTGGATTTGAAAGTGAATCTTTTGCTGTTGGAGTTAGACCAGCTGATAAAAGATTATTAACAGCATTAAACCAATCCTTTATTGAACTATATCAAGAAGGAAAGTTCCAGGAAATCAGCCAGAAATGGTTTGGAGAAGATGTGGCAACAAAAGAAGTGAAAAGTAGAGATTGAGTTTTTCCTCAGTCTCTTTTTGCATCAAAAAATCCTCTGGCAAGTACCAGAGGATAAGAGTTTATTTCATTGTTGGGAAGAGCAATACGTCACGGATAGTGGTTGTGTCAGTGAGGAGCATGCAGAGACGGTCGATACCGATTCCCAAACCACCTGTTGGAGGCATACCGTATTCAAGGGCCTCGATGTAGTCATAGTCGATGCCTGTTGCTTCATCATCACCAAGTTCTTTAGCTTTAGCTTGGGCTTCAAAACGGCTAAGTTGATCGATGGGGTCGTTCAACTCAGTAAAGGCATTACCGTACTCCTTAGTCATGATGAAGAGCTCGAAACGGTCAGTAAAGCGTTGGTCTTCAGGATTTTTCTTAGCTAGTGGAGATACAGCTACTGGATGTCCATAGACAAAGGTTGGTTGGATCAAAGTTTCTTCAACAAACTCTTCAAAGAAGGCATTGATAATGTGACCAACTTCAGTATAGTGTTTTTCAACTGGAACTTTCTTCTCAGCAGCGATAGCTTTGGCTTCTTCCAAAGTCATATCTTGCCAGAAATCGACACCAGTAATTTCTTTGATAGCATCAACCATGTGAACACGTTTAAATGGTTCATTGATTTTGATTTCAGTACCTTGATAGTTGACTGGACCATCGCCTTTAACTGATTTAGCAGCGTGTTGGATAATGCCTTCCGTCAAGTCCATGATGTCTTGGAAGTCTGCATAAGCTTGGTAGACTTCGATAGAAGTAAACTCAGGGTTGTGAGTAGCGTCCATTCCTTCGTTACGGAAGATACGGCCGATTTCATAGACGCGTTCCATACCACCGACGATAAGGCGTTTCAAGTGAAGCTCAGTCGCGATACGAAGCACCATGTCAATGTTTTGGGCATTATGGTGGGTGATAAATGGACGGGCCGCCGCACCACCAGCTTCGTTGTGAAGAACAGGTGTTTCCACTTCAAGGAAACCTTTTTGGTCAAGGTAACGACGGATTTCAGAAATGATTTTTGAACGAGTGATAAAGCGCTCAAAGCTTTCACGGTTAGAAATCAAGTCAAGGTAACGTTTACGGTAAATTGTTTCAACGTCTGTCAAACCGTGGAATTTCTCAGGAAGTGGGCGAAGTGCTTTAGATAAGTGAGTGATGTGAGTAGCTTTGATAGAGAGTTCTCCCATATCTGTACGCATCACTTCACCTTCGACACCAAGGAAGTCACCAAGGTCTGCTTTTTTGAAGATATCGTAGTTTTCTTCACCGACAGCATCCTTACGAACGTAAATCTGGATTTGACCTTCGCGGTCTTGAAGGTGGGCAAAACCTACTTTACCTTTACCCCGTTTGGTTACCAAGCGTCCTGCGATAGTAGCTGTTTCATTTTTTTCATGTAATTGTTCTTTATCGAGGTCAGCATATTTATCTTTTAATTCTTGTGAATTTGCAGTACGTTCAAAACGTTTTCCGAAAGGATCAATTCCTTGTTCACGGAGCGCAGCCATTTTTTCACGGCGAACGATCTGCTGGTCATTTAGTTCTTCCATATGTTCTGTTGACATGGGATCCTCCTAGTTTTACTCAAAATTGAATACGATGAGTCATTTTTTGCGATACTCCCATTTTATCATAAATAAGCAATAAATTCACGGATAATCTTTCAAAACTAAAAAGAACTTGACGCTAAAATCAAGTTCTGTTATTGATAGGAAGTATTATTCCAAGTATCGAGAGTAAATGTTTCAAAATCATGGGTTTCTAGAATGGTCAGGCTGGCATTTGCTAGACCGCCATCTTTACGAAGAAGTGGTTCTTTATATCCTAGAAGAGTACGAAGACTGGCAGTAAGATTGGCGCCGTGTCCGACAATCAGAATACGCTCAGCAGGACTATCTTTTAATGATTTGATAAATCGGATGGTCCGTTGTGTTGTGCTATAGAGGGATTCGGCTCCGAACATTTGAGTGTCAAATTGAGCAAGATTAGATCGAAAAGCTTTGATTTGTTGCGGGTAAATAGCTTCCAAGGTTGCGATTTTCAAACCTTCTAACTTCCCCAGCTGCCATTCCCGGAGGTTAGGAACACTTTCTAAAGGACAGGGCGTCTGGAGTTGACTTTGGATAATCTCAGCAGATTTGACTGCTCGAGGTAAATCACTTGCATAAATCTGATCAAAAGGAATTTTCTTGAGATACTGACCGAGTTTTTTGAGGGTGTCAATGGATTCAGGAAGAAGGGGAGAATCGCCACTAGCACCTTGAAAGCGTCCTTCCTGATTCCAGACGGTGCGACCGTGGCGGACAAAGTAGAGTTTCATTACTTGCTGTCCTCCAAGATATCTACAAAGTCAGCCTTTACAAAGCTAGCCAAGTCTTGTGGTGCGACGATAATGCTGTGACCAACTTCGCCAGCAGAGACAATCATTTGATCCAAATCTAGAGCAATCTTATCGATAAAAATGGGATAATTGTGTTTCTGACGAATACCGACAGGATTATTGGCTCCGTGAATATAACCTGTTGTTTTTTCCAAGTCCTTTTGTGGAATCATGCTCACTTTTTTATTGCCAGAAATTTTGGCTAGTTTCTTTTCAGACAAGTGTTGGGTGATAGGGACAATTCCAATAATCGGTCCTGTTTTATCTCCCAAAAGAGCCAAGGTTTTAAAAATCTGATCTCGTTCATAACCTTGAGGAAGCTCTCCTTCCAGGGCATTGATTTGAATCCCCTGATGTGGGATACCTGCTTTAGACAGGATTTGTTCCACCAATGTTTTTTTGATTTTAACTTTTTTTGCCATTATTTATATTTATCCTCCAATTGACTCATCCAAATACCAAGCCAGATTCCAAGTGCAAAGAAGAAGGCGATGATGACATACCCAACAAGTGAAAGACCTGTGTATTGGATACTTTCAGCGTTTCCTGCATTTGGAATCAAGATCAAAAGAGTACTTGATAGGACGATACCGATGATGAAATGATAGACGCGTGAGTGGTAGTTGTTTAAGGCATAATCCATCAATTTTGAAAAAATAATGAGAGTTGCACCTGCCCCGATTCCAATCGGGAAGAAGGTTCCCAAGAGGTCAAAGGTTTTAAAACCAGTCAACATAGGAGCATAGAGACCCAAAATCAAAAGTAGATTTGATGGACTGAGGCCAGGAACTAATACGCCAAGAGCCAGCAGTGCACCTGCTAGGACGAAATTAAGAAAGTTGGCGCTCAAGGTTCCAACGACAAAATTTAAGGCATAGAGTCCTAATCCAGAAATGATAAAGGTTATCCAGAACCAGACTAAATCAATCTTGTCTCGATCAGATTCTCGAGTTGATTCTTTGAGGAGGCTAGGAACTGTACCAATGATAGCTCCTGCAAAGCTCCATAAGACAAAGACCTGATAATTTTCAAGCAGGTATTCAATCGGGTAGGAAAATAAGCCGATTCCCAGAAGCATACCAATGGCAACTGGAATAAAGTACAAAACATTTTCTTTAAAGTCTTTAAAGGGATGAGCTAGAAAGCCAATCATTCGTTCATAAATACCTAAGATTGCTGCTAAAACCCCTCCGGAAATTCCCGGTAGAATAAATCCAAGAGCAATGACAATCCCTTTAATAACGCGTGCTAACCATGAGAGCATATTTTTCCTCCAACTATTTCTATTTCAAAAAATCCTTACTATATTGTATCACAATCTAAAACAAAAAGAAAAAGCAAATGAGAAACAAATGCTTTTAAGGTTTTAAAAAGAGTTTTCTAAAGGTTTCTTCTTTATTTTTTAAAGAAGAGATGACGTTGATATCCAAATCGTGGTCAAAGCCAGCAATTTTTCCTTTAGAAGTGTACTGGTGAATGTCATAATCTATATCAGTCTTAGGAGTTGCCTCGTAAAATCCTGAGTCAGAACCATAGGAAGGAATCCACACAGACGTAAACTTGTCAGTATCAATACTGTGTTCTTCCATGAAATAGACCCCAACGTAGATTCCGATATTTTTAGCACCTAGTGATTCTAGTTTTGCACGAAAGGCTTCAACACCTTCGTTCATATTGGACATGGTTTTTTCTTCCACATCTAGCCAATAGTAGCTAGGGCTGTATGGCGATGCGGAATTATAAAAACTTTCAGCAGCCTTTTCCATTTCTTGGATACTTTTTCCAGCTACATAGGCATAGACCCCAACTGGGACATTTCGTTTTTGAAACTCGGTAATATGGGTTTTAAAGGCCTTGTCTACCCCATTAACAAAGGAAGCATCATTCTCTTTTGAAGACTGAGCGCCACTATGGACGCGAACAATAGCTCCTGAAATGTTTTGGGAGAGAGTATCGTAATTAATTTCCTCAGGTCGTTGCCAACCAGAAACATCAATCACCGGTTTATCTATATTATGTAGCGCTTGCGATTCTACTTGCGCGATATTTGACTTTGTTTTTACAGGATGGTCCTCAAAACGAGGGCGATTTAGGATTAAAATGAAAATCATAATCCCAAAAAAACCAAACAAAATAAGCGGATTAATTTTCTTTCTCATATCTTATAATTTTACCTTATAAATGAAAAAAAATCAAAAAAAAATACTCAAAAAATGGGTTAATAGAGGACTTTAGAGCATTTTTTCATTCAAGAGCGCGGAATGATTTGAAATATGGTATAATAAAAGGGAATTTCTAGAGAAAAGAGAAGATTATGTCAAATTATGCCATTATTTTAGCAGCGGGTAAAGGAACTCGCATGAAATCGGATTTGCCAAAAGTTTTGCACAAGGTTGCGGGTATTTCTATGTTGGAACATGTTTTCCGTAGTGTGGGAGCTATCCAACCTGAAAAGACAGTAACCGTTGTAGGACACAAGGCGGAATTGGTTGAAGAGGTCTTGGCTGGACAGACAGAATTTGTGACTCAATCTGAACAGTTAGGGACTGGTCATGCAGTTATGATGACAGAGCCTAACCTAGAAGGTTTGTCAGGTCACACCTTGGTCATTGCAGGGGATACTCCTTTAATCACAGGTGAAAGCTTGAAAAACTTGATTGATTTTCACATCAATCATAAAAATGTGGCCACTATCTTGACTGCTGAAACGGATAATCCTTTTGGCTATGGACGAATTGTTCGTAATGACAATGCGGAGGTCCTTCGTATTGTTGAGCAGAAGGATGCTACAGATTTTGAAAAGCAAATCAAGGAAATCAACACTGGAACATATATTTTTGATAACGAGCGTTTGTTTGAGGCTTTGAAAAATATCAATACCAACAACGCTCAAGGTGAATACTATATCACAGATGTCATTGGCATTTTCCGAGAAGCTGGTGAAAAAGTTGGCGCTTATACTTTGAAAGATTTTGATGAGAGTCTTGGAGTAAATGACCGTGTAGCACTTGCGACAGCTGAGTCGGTTATGCGTCGTCGCATCAATCACCAACACATGGTCAATGGTGTTAGCTTTGTCAATCCAGAAGCAACTTATATCGATATTGATGTTGAGATTGCTCCTGAAGTTCAAATCGAAGCCAATGTTACCTTGAAAGGGCAAACGAAAATTGGTGCTGAGACTATTTTGACAAACGGTACTTATGTAGTGGATAGCACTATCGGAGCAGGAGCTGTTATTACTAACTCTATGATTGAAGAAAGTAGTGTTGCTGACGGAGTGACAGTCGGACCTTATGCCCACATTCGTCCAGGTTCAAGTCTGGGTGCCCAAGTTCATATTGGTAACTTTGTTGAGGTGAAAGGTTCTTCTATCGGCGAGAATACTAAGGCTGGTCATTTGACTTATATCGGAAACTGTGAAGTGGGTAGCAAGGTTAATTTCGGTGCTGGGACTATTACAGTCAACTATGACGGCAAAAACAAATACAAGACAGTCATTGGCAACAATGTCTTTGTTGGTTCAAATTCAACCATTATTGCGCCAGTAGAACTTGGTGACAATTCCCTCGTTGGTGCGGGTTCAACTATTACCAAAGACGTTCCAGCGGATGCTATTGCTATTGGTCGTGGACGTCAGGTCAATAAAGACGAATATGCAACTCGCCTTCCTCATCATCCTAATAATCAGTAGGAGTCTGTCATGGAATTTGAAGAAAAAACGCTTAGCCGAAAAGAAATCTATCAAGGACCAATTTTTAAACTGGTTCAAGATCAGGTTGAATTACCAGAAGGCAAAGGAGTTGCCCAACGGGATTTGATTTTCCACAATGGAGCTGTCTGTGTTTTAGCTGTAACGGATGAGCAAAAACTCATCTTGGTCAAGCAGTACCGCAAAGCCATTGAGGCAGTCTCTTATGAAATTCCAGCCGGAAAATTGGAAGTAGGAGAAAATACAGACCCTGTTGCAGCAGCTCTTCGTGAATTAGAGGAAGAAACAGCCTACACAGGGAAATTAGAACTCTTGTACGATTTTTACTCAGCCATTGGCTTTTGTAATGAAAAATTAAAACTATACCGAGCAAGCGATTTGACGAAAGTGGAAAATCCGCGTCCGCAGGATGAAGATGAGACCTTGGAAGTCCTTGAAGTTAGCTTAGAGGAAGCCAAGGAATTGATCCAATCAGGTCATATCTGTGATGCCAAGACGATTATGGCTGTTCAGTATTGGGAATTGCAAAAAAAATAGAGGAGGTCAGTATGGGTAAACCTTTATTAACGGATGAAATGATTGAAAGAGCTAACAGAGGCGAAAAAATTTCAGGTCCTCCTTTGCTAGATGATGAGGAGACAAAAATTTTACCAACCTCTTCTTCCCGTTTTGGTTATGCCAATCCTAAGGGACATGGCTTTAGCCAGGAAACCTTGAAGATTCAGGTCGAACCGTCTATTCATAAAAGTCGTCGCATTGAAAATACCAAGAGAAATGTCTTCAATTCTAAACTGAATAAAATCTTATTTGCAGTCATCTTTCTCTTAATTTTGCTTGTCTTAGCAATGAAACTGTTGTAATAGAAAAGGAATTGAAATGAAAATAGGAATTATTGCGGCTATGCCAGAAGAACTAGCGTATCTGGTCCAGTATCTAGAAAATGCCCAGAAGCAAGTTGTTTTAGACAATACCTATCATACTGGAACCATTGCCTCGCATGAAGTCGTTCTTGTAGAAAGTGGAATTGGTAAGGTCATGTCTGCTATGAGTGTGGCGATTTTGGCTGATCATTTTCGAGTGGATGCTTTGATTAACACGGGATCTGCTGGTGCAGTAGCAGAGGGTATCGCTGTTGGGGATGTCGTGATTGCTGACAAATTAGCCTATCATGATGTGGATGTCACAGCATTTGGCTATGCTTATGGACAAATGGCGCAACAACCGCTTTATTTCGAATCAGATAAAACCTTTGTTGCCAAAATCCAAGAGAGTTTATCTCAATTGGACCAAAAATGGCATCTTGGTTTGATTGCTACAGGAGATAGTTTTGTTGCAGGAAATGACAAGATAGAAGCGATTAAGTCCCATTTCCCAGATGTTTTAGCCGTGGAGATGGAGGGGGCAGCTATTGCTCAGGCAGCGCATGCCCTTAATCTTCCAGTTTTAGTCATCCGAGCTATGAGTGATAATGCCAACCATGAAGCAAACATCTCTTTTGATGAGTTTATTATCGAAGCTGGACGTCGCTCTGCCCAAGTCTTGTTAGCCTTTTTGAAGGCTTTAGATTAAGCGGAAATTTGACAGTTTTTCTAGCTTATGATAAGATTTAAGTAAAGAAAAGCTAGAAAACGTTTCAGAGGATATTATGAGTATTGAAATGACCGTCAGTGAGATTGCAGAGGTCTTAGGATTGTCTCGCCAAGCAATCAATAACCGTGTCAAAGAATTACCAGAAGAAGACACAGATAAAAATGACAAAGGGGTAACAGTAGTTACCAGAAGTGGCTTGATTAAGCTAGAAGAAATCTATAAAAAAACGATTTTTGAAGATGAGCCTGTCAGTGAAGATGTCAAGCAGCGTGAACTGATGGAGATTCTGGTTGATGAGAAGAATGCAGAAATTCTTCGTCTCTATGAACAATTAAAAGCCAAGGATCGTCAGTTATCAGAAAAAGACGAGCAGATGCGTATCAAAGACCGTCAGATTGCTGAGAAAGACAAACAACTCGATCAGCAGCAACAATTGACCCTTCAAGCCATGAAGGATCAAGAAAATCTTAAGCTAGAGCTGGACCAAGCAAAAGAAGAAGTCCAATCAACTAAGAAAGGCTTTTTTGCTCGTTTATTTGGAGGATAATCAAGGAGCTGTTTAGGTTAAATGCTAACCTAATGGCTTCTTTTGTTTCTAATAGTATAGTTGCTCAATTAATACTCAATGAAAATCAAAGAGCAAACTA
>NZ_KV794152.1:258553-292495 GCF_001808665.1 Streptococcus sp. HMSC070B10
ACGTGGTTTGAATTTGATTTTCGAAGAGTATAAAATAACAGTATAGGAGAGGTATAGAATGGAACGATTAGAAGATTACATTGCTTTTGACTTAGAATTTAATCAGCATGAAGGGCAAACACACTTGATTCAAGTATCGGCAGTGCATTTTAGAGATGGTCAGGAAATAGATGCCTATGATTCTTATGTTCATACCAGTGTACCTCTAAAAAGTTTTATCAATGGTTTGACTGGGATTACAGCCGAGACCTTAAAAGATGCTCCTCCAGTGGAGAAAGTTATAAAAGATTTCCAAGAGTTTGTGGGTTCTTTACCCATGGTTGGCTACAATGCTGCTAAAAGTGATTTGCCTATTCTAGCAGAGCATGGTTTAGATTATAGCCAGCAGTATAAGGTGGATTTGTATGATGAAGCTTTTGAACGTCGTAGTTCAGATTTACATGGTATTGCCAATCTCAAATTGCAAACTGTTGCCTCATTTCTTGGATTTCAAGGTCAGTCTCATAATAGTCTAGAGGATGCACGGATGACGGCGCGTGTTTACGAGTCCTTTCTAGAGTCGGATCAAGCTAGAGAATTGTTAGAGACAGAAAGTAGCCTATCAAACAATCCTTTTGGAGGCTTGGACTTGTCTCAATTATTTGACTAGGAGTGCCTATGAAACCTGAAAAACCTAAAAATCTAGGTTTTAAGCAGATATACTTTAATCTAGATAAAATTCTCTTTCTCTTTTTCTTGACTTTCATGATGATTGAGTTTGTCTGGTTACCATCAAATTCTTGGATTGCTGGACTTTTGCTCCGTCAGACAGGCTATCTCTTTCTTTCTTACAATAATATTTTTGCAATTATAACGGGTTCACCCTTTATTAGTCTTGCTTTATTTGTTCTGGTAATTGTTAATTTATTGGTCGCCTATTACCAGATAGGACTTCTCTTTATTGGTGCTCGGCATTTATTATGTCATGAAAAGAGAACCTTGCTAGAGTACAGTCGCAAGGTCTTTCACCAAAGTTTCTTGTTTATGAAGCAAGTCACGCTTGCAAAGATAGCCTTTATCTTCTTTTATGTCATGATGCTCTTTCCATTGATTCGAAAGATTTTAAAGATTTATTACCTCAATAAAATTGTCATTCCGGACTTTATCGTTGATTATGTGGAAGACAAGTATTGGCTAGTAGGTATAGTGGTTACTATTCTGGCTTTACTGCTATTTTACATTTCAGTGCGTTTCATGTTTGCCCTACCTCAGCTTTTATTTGAAAAGAAAACAGTCAAAGAAGCTGTCAGATACAGTCTAGAGAAGACAAGAAAGCACTCCTGGTTTTATACTTGGAACTTGCTTTGGATTGTCGTCAAAACCTACCTATTTTTCATTCTTCTGTTGATTCCAATCCTAGCAAGTCAAGTGCTGATGGATGGTCTGACCCATAAGGAATCTCTTGTACTGGGAATTATCAACTTTGTCTTGATTAAGAATTTCCACTACATAGCCTTGACTTATTTTCTCATTAAGTTTGTTTCCTTCCTAACAGGAGAAGAACTAGAGATCACACCAAGGAGAAAGAAAGATCACTGGATGAGATGGGGAGTGATGGGCTGTGCTTGTATCTTTTTCGCTCTTGAGGGTTATGTTTATTTGGAAGCTCCAGTTGCCAATAAACCTTTAATTATCTCTCACAGGGGAGTATCCAATAAGAATGGTGTGCAGAATACAGTTCAATCTTTAGAAAAGACAGCCCAACTAAGTCCAGACTTTGTTGAGACAGATGTTCAGGAAACCAAAGATGGCCAGTTTGTCATGATGCATGATGCCAATATCAAGAATCTGACAGGTGTTAATGCCAATCCACAGGATCTAACTTTGAAAGAATTAACCAAACTCGATATTTCAGAGAATGGTTATCATAGCAAGGTGTCCAGTTTTGATGACTACCTCAATAAAGCCAATGAATTGCACCAAAAACTCCTTATTGAGATTAAGACCAGTCGAAAAGATAGCCCAGATATGATGAAACGCTTTATGGAAAAATATGGAACGGTTCTTAAGCAGAATGGTCACCAAATGCAATCCTTGGACTACCATGTGATTGATCAGGTTTTAGCCTACGATTCTCAAATTCCAATCTATTTTATCCTACCTTATAATAGTATTTTTCCAAGAACCAAGGCTACAGGTTATACTATGGAGTATTCAACTTTAGATGAAAATTTTGTCAACAAGCTTTGGAATACGGATCAGAAATTGTACGTTTGGACCATCAATAGTTCAGAGTCCTTTGATAAATCAGTTCATTTGGGAGCAGATGGAATGATAACAGATGACTTGGAAATGATTCAAGATCAGGTTACTATTGCCCAAGAAGACCCAGAGTATACTGATTTGCTTTTCAAACAGGCTATGGAATTCTTTAATTTTTAGTAAGCAAAAAGAGCCTGAGACAAAATAGTTCTCAACCACAAAAAAGCAACGGCAAATACGTTGCTTTTTTGGAGATAAGGGACTATTGTCCTAGGCTCAGTCTTGAGATAAGGTCCATAGAAACTCGTATTCTGAGGATCTTATCTTAAATCAGAGGTTGGCAAGAGCCAACCTTATTTGATATAGAGTTCTTGATTTTTTAGGACAATTTCTCGTACACTTGTAAACTTTTTGAGTTTTTTGATTTCTTCTGGATGAGTGACGAGAGTGATAACATAACCTTCCTTGCCCATACGACCAGTACGGCCAGCACGGTGAGTGTAGGTTTCACTATCTCTAGGAACATCAAAGTTTACGACGCATTCTAGACTATCGATATCAATTCCACGAGCCAAAAGGTCTGTTGCGAGAAGTAGGGTTAGTTGCTTGTCTTTAAACTTTTCTAAGATAACTTTTCTAAATTTAACATTGACATCACTAGCGAGGGAAACAGCCAAGATATCCCGATACTGTAATTTTTCCTCTGCGCTTCCAAGGTCTGATAGGCTGTTAAAGAAGACCAGACCGCGGAAATCCTCCACATGAGCCAGTTTTCGTAGCATATCCACTCTGTGACGTTGGTCTACCTGCATGTAGAAGTGCTGGATATTGTCCAATTTTTGATCAGAGAGATCAATGGTACGTGTATTAGGCGAAATCTTTTCTTGGTCAAACTTGGTCGTCGCACTCATGTAGATGAGTTGGTGGTCACGAGGTGCGTAGTGGGTGATTTTCTCAACAAAGTGAATTTGAGACTCATCTAGCAATTGGTCAAATTCGTCCAAGATGATGGTTTCTACATTCATCATCTTGATTTTTTTCAATTTAATCAGTTCAAAGATACGGCCAGGGGTTCCAATCAGAATTTCTGGTCCTTTTTTGAGTCGTTCAATCTGGCGTTTCTGACTTGAACCTGATAGGAAGAGTTGGGCTGTCAAACCGATAGCCTCTGCCCACGTTTTACATACATCAAAAATCTGTCCAGCAAGTTCTGTATTTGGTGCTAGAATCAAGAGTTGTTGCGCTTTTTTCTTTTGTAGTCTGAGAAGGCTTGGTAGGAGGTAAGCGAGGGTCTTGCCAGTTCCTGTTGGGCTCACTCCTAGAAGATTTTCTCCTGCAAGAATGGGCTCAAATAGTTGAGTTTGAATGGGGGTAAATTCTTGGAAACCGAGCTGGTCACTCAGTTCTTGCCATTCAGTTGGTAGTTTGGTTTTCATTTTTCTGCCTCAAATCTAATGCCAGCAGTCTGGCGCATGGTATATAGTAGGTCATGAACAGAGCTTGCATCGTCCAGCCAAGTCTGGTAGAGTGTCTGGTCTGGTTGCTGAATCGTCTGTGCAAATGCAGCGACTTCCTCAGTCATCGTATGAGGAGCCTGTTGGATAGGGAGTTGGACTTGATTTCCTTGATGGTCGGTAAAAATAGCCGAGCGAACATGCTCAATCGTGTTGAGAGTCAAGGTTCCATCTGTTGTGTAAATTTCGCAAGGAAGATTGGAAGTGATGTTTTTTCCAGCCTTGATATGAACTTGATAGTCAGTGTAGAAGAGGATTCCATCGCCATTTAGGTCAATGCTATTGTCCAGCTGTTGACCCTGATAGGTTGCATCCTTAGCTTTTCCAAAGAGATGAACAGTAGCGTAGAGGGGATAAATCCCCAAATCCATAAGTGCTCCACCAGCAAAACGGTCTGAGAAGACATTTGGTGTCTCCCCAGTCAACAAGTTAGGCATTTTGGAAGAATACTTGGCATAGTTGAAATCTGCTCCCAAAATTTGTTTGTCTGCTAAAAAATTTTTGATGATAGTGAAAGCTTTTTCATGGTAATTGCGGGCTGCTTCGAAGATAAAACAGTGATTTTTCTCAGCTGTATGTCTCAAGTCCAGCCATTCTTGTGGCTGAGTGACAGCTGGCTTTTCAAGAATGACGTGTTTGCCAGCAGATAATGCAACTTTTGCCTGAGCAAAATGCAAGGAGTTTGGACTAGCAATATAGACAACATCAAAGGAGCTCTTGAAGAAGTCCTCTAATTGATCAAAGAGTTGGATATCTTGATAGCGAGAAGCAAAGGTTGTCGCAGTTTCTAGTTTTCTAGAATAGACTGCGACCAGCTGGTATTCTCCGCTGATATGGGCTGCTTCTATGAAGTGGTGACTGATAGCCCCTGTTCCGATGACACCTAATTTAAGCATAGTTACTCCTTTTCCAATTTCAAATCCTTCTTTCATTATAACATAGATAGACAGGACTATCCAACAGAGGGGAAAAAATTTCAAATAAGCTACTAGGTCTTTTCCAAAGAAAGTGGTACAATAATGAGATGAGTATATGAAATGGGAGGGAAAATGAGGTTATTACCTATAAGAAAAATATCACGTCAGTCTAAGAGGCTAGCGCTTTTTTTGACGTTTTGTGCAGGATATGTAGATGCCTATACGTTTATTGTGCGAGGGAATACTCTTGTAGCTGGACAAACTGGGAATGTCGTATTTCTTTCAGTGGGACTCATTCAACATAATGTGTCAGATGCCAGTGCTAAAGTAATGACCTTGCTAGCTTTTATGATGGGGGTCTTTTTACTAACAGTTTATAAGGAAAAATTGCGAATTGTGAAAAAACCAATTTTGTCACTGATTCCTTTGGCAATCTTATCAATAGTTATCGGTTTTGTGCCGCAGACTGTAGATAATATCTATCTAGTGCCACCCTTGGCCTTCTGTATGGGGTTGGTGACAACTGCTTTTGGAGAAGTGTCGGGTATTGCCTACAATAACGCTTTTATGACAGGGAACATCAAACGGACCATGCTGGCTTTTGGAGATTATTTCCGAACTAAGCACACTCCTTTTTTGCGTGAAGGGATTATCTTTGTAAGCCTGCTTAGTAGTTTTGTCCTTGGCGTTGTCTTTTCAGCCTATTTGACGATTTTCTATCATGAAAAGACCATTCTTGGTGTTCCTATTATGATGAGTATTTTTTACCTCAGCATGCTTTTTGCATCTTGGCAGAAAAAAGTAAAAGAAAATGCTTGATTTTAGGTGTTATTACTTGTAAGAAAATAGGAGATATGCTATACTTGAAGAGTTGACTATGCACGATCCTGTGCAACCGCACGAACATCGTTGCTTGATTATTCAAGTTTAAGTGGTTTGTCCCACGATGCTAGGCGAGTCTTCACAAAAAATCGGGGAAACCCATAAAAATCATAGGAGGTGCATAATGAGCACATACGCAATTATCAAAACTGGCGGAAAACAAGTTAAAGTTGAAGTTGGTCAAGCAGTTTACGTTGAAAAATTGAACGTTGAAGCTGGTCAAGAAGTTACTTTTAACGAAGTTGTTCTTGTTGGTGGTGAAAACACTGTTGTCGGAACTCCACTTGTTGCTGGAGCTACTGTAGTTGGAACTGTTGAAAAACAAGGAAAACAAAAGAAAGTTGTTACTTACAAGTACAAACCTAAAAAAGGTAGCCACCGTAAACAAGGTCACCGTCAACCATATACAAAAGTTGTCATCAACGCAATTAACGCTTAATTTTAAGGAGAACACATGATACAAGCAGTCTTTGAGAGAGCCGAAGATGGCGAGCTGAGGAGTGCGGAAATTACTGGACACGCCGAGAGTGGCGAATACGGCTTAGATGTCGTGTGTGCATCGGTTTCTACGCTTGCCATTAACTTTATCAATTCTATTGAGAAATTTGCAGGCTATGAACCAATCCTAGAATTAAACGAAGATGAAGGTGGCTATCTGATGGTTGAAATACCAAAAGATCTTCCTTCACACCAGAGAGAAATGACCCAGTTATTCTTTGAATCATTTTTCTTAGGTATGGCAAACTTATCGGAGAACTCTTCTGAGTTCGTCCAAACCAGAGTTATCACAGAAAACTAACACGGAGGAAAACATTATGTTAAAAATGACTCTTAACAACTTGCAACTTTTCGCCCACAAAAAAGGTGGAGGTTCTACATCAAACGGACGTGATTCACAAGCGAAACGTCTTGGAGCTAAAGCAGCTGACGGACAAACTGTAACAGGTGGATCAATCCTTTACCGTCAACGTGGTACACACATCTATCCAGGTGTAAACGTTGGACGTGGTGGAGACGATACTTTGTTCGCTAAAGTTGAAGGCGTAGTACGCTTTGAACGTAAAGGACGCGATAAAAAACAAGTTTCTGTTTACCCAATCGCTAAATAAAAAGGTCCAGTGAACCTTTTTATCCCGAGCCTTGAAATGTAAAGGCGAGGAAGCTAGAAGTAGCATTAAATAAGGCTTTCCGAGTTTTCGGAGAGCCTATTTTTTGTTTTGATACCCATGATTTGTTCGTTCTTAGAGTAGATGCATTTTATGATTGAGATTATTTTTCTTCGATGGAAAACTTCTAAAATATGGTATAATGAAAAGATAAAGAAGTTGGGGGTAGAAGATGAACATTCAACAATTACGCTATGTTGTGGCTATTGCGAATAGCGGTACTTTTCGTGAAGCTGCTGAAAAGATGTATGTTAGTCAGCCGAGTCTGTCCATTTCTGTTCGTGATTTGGAAAAAGAGTTGGGCTTTAAGATTTTCCGTCGGACCAGCTCAGGGACTTTCTTGACTCGTCGTGGTATGGAATTCTATGAAAAAGCGCAAGAATTGGTTAAAGGATTTGATATTTTTCAAAATCAGTATGCCAATCCTGAGGAAGAAAAGGATGAATTTTCCATTGCTAGTCAGCACTATGACTTCTTGCCACCAACCATTACGGCCTTTTCAGAGCGCTATCCTGATTATAAGAACTTTCGTATTTTTGAATCAACTACTGTTCAAATCTTAGATGAAGTAGCGCAAGGGCATAGTGAGATTGGGATTATCTACCTCAACAATCAAAATAAAAAAGGTATTATGCAACGGGTTGAAAAGCTAGGTCTGGAGGTCATTGAATTGATTTCCTTCCATACCCATATTTATCTTCGTGAGGGGCATCCTTTGGCTCAGAAAGAGGAACTGGTCATGGAGGATTTAGCGGATCTACCAACAGTTCGTTTTACTCAAGAGAAAGATGAGTACCTTTATTATTCGGAGAACTTTGTCGATACCAGCGCTAGCTCACAGATGTTCAATGTGACAGACCGTGCTACTTTGAATGGAATTTTGGAGCGGACGGACGCCTATGCTACAGGTTCTGGATTTTTAGATAGTGACAGTGTCAATGGAATCACAGTTATTCGTCTCAAGGATAACCTAGATAATCGCATGGTCTATGTTAAACGTGAGGAAGTGGAGCTTAGTCAGGCTGGAACTCTCTTTGTAGAAGTCATGCAAGAATATTTTAATCAGAAGAGGAAATCATGAAAAAAAGAGGAATAGTGGCAGTCATTGTATTGCTTTTGATTGGGCTTGATCAGTTGGTCAAATCCTATATCGTCCAGCAGATTCCACTGGGTGAAGTGCGCTCCTGGATTCCCAATTTCGTTAGCTTGACCTACCTGCAAAATCGAGGTGCAGCCTTTTCTATCCTACAAGATCAGCAGTTCTTATTTGCTATCATTACTCTGGTTGTCATGGTAGGTGCCATTTGGTATCTACATAAACACATGGAGGACTCACTCTGGATGGTCTTTGGTTTGACTTTGATCATTGCAGGTGGTCTTGGAAATTTTATTGACAGGGTGAGTCAGGGCTTTGTTGTGGATATGTTTCACCTTGACTTTATCAATTTTGCAATTTTCAATGTGGCAGATAGCTATCTGACGGTTGGAGTGATTATTTTATTGATTGCAATGCTAAAAGAGGAAATAAATGGAAATTAAAATTGAAACTGGTGGCCTGCGTTTAGATAAGGCTTTGTCAGATTTGACAGAATTATCACGCAGTCTCGCGAATGAACAAATCAAATCAGGTCAGGTCTTGGTCAATGGCCAAGTCAAGAAAGCTAAATACACTGTCCAAGAGGGTGATGTTGTCACCTATCATGTGCCAGAACCAGAGGTTTTAGAGTATGTGGCTGAGAATCTTCCGCTAGATATCATCTACCAAGATGAGGATGTGGCCGTCGTTAACAAGCCTCAAGGAATGGTTGTGCATCCGAGTGCTGGTCATACTAGTGGAACTCTGGTAAATGCCCTTATGTACCATATTAAGGATTTATCGGGTATCAATGGGGTTCTGCGTCCAGGAATTGTTCATCGTATTGATAAGGATACGTCAGGCCTTCTCATGATTGCTAAAAACGATGAGGCGCATCTAGCACTTGCTCAAGAACTCAAGGATAAAAAGTCTCTTCGCAAATATTGGGCGATTGTTCATGGAAATCTGCCTAATGATCGTGGTGTCATTGAAGCTCCGATTGGCCGTAGTGAAAAAGACCGTAAGAAACAGGCTGTGACTGCTAAAGGGAAGCCTGCAGTGACACGTTTCCACGTTTTGGAACGCTTTGGTGATTATAGTTTAGTGGAGCTGCAGTTGGAAACAGGCCGCACCCATCAAATCCGTGTTCACATGGCTTATATTGGTCATCCAGTCGCTGGTGATGAAGTCTATGGTCCTCGCAAGACTTTGAAAGGACATGGACAATTTCTTCATGCCAAGACTCTAGGATTTACGCATCCACGAACAGGTGAGATCTTGGAATTTACAGCAGATATCCCAGAGATTTTTAAGGAAACCTTGGAGAGATTGAGAAAGAATTAGATTTGATAAAAGGTTGAGATGGCTTGTCTCGACCTTTTTCCTATCAACTCTTTTCTATTTCCTGCCATTCATGTTATAATGGATAAATATGAAGAATCGGAGTGAGACTATGAAATTCAAACGGATTGTCTTTAAGGTGGGGACTTCTTCTCTGACGAATGAGGATGGAAGTTTATCACGTAGTAAAGTAAAAGCTATTACCCAACAGTTGGCTATGCTGCACGAGGCTGGTCATGAATTGATTTTGGTGTCGTCAGGTGCCATTGCGGCAGGTTTTGGGGCTTTAGGATTTAAAAAGCGTCCGACTAAGATTGCTGATAAACAGGCTTCAGCAGCGGTAGGACAAGGGCTTTTGTTGGAAGAATACACGACCAATCTTCTCTTGCGCCAAATCGTTTCTGCACAAATTTTGCTGACTCAGGATGATTTTGTGGATAAGCGCCGTTATAAAAATGCCCATCAGGCTTTGTCAGTTTTACTTAGCCGTGGGGCGATTCCTATTATCAATGAGAATGACAGTGTCGTTATTGATGAGCTCAAGGTTGGGGACAATGACACTCTGAGTGCGCAGGTAGCTGCCATGGTCCAAGCTGACCTTTTGGTCCTCTTGACAGACGTAGACGGTCTTTATACTGGAAATCCTAATTCAGATTCAAGAGCCAAACGCTTGGAGAAAATTGAGACCATCAATCGTGAGATTATTGATATGGCTGGTGGAGCTGGCTCTTCAAACGGAACTGGGGGCATGCTAACAAAAATCAAAGCTGCAACTATCGCGACGGAATCAGGAGTTCCTGTTTATATCTGCTCATCCTTAAAGTCAGATGCCATGATTGAGGCAGCTGAGGAGACCAAGGATGGTTCCTACTTTGTTGCCCAAGAGAAGGGACTTCGTACCCAGAAACAATGGCTGGCCTTTTATGCTCAGAGTCAAGGTTCTATTTGGGTTGATAGAGGGGCTGCAGAAGCTCTCTCTCAACATGGAAAGAGTCTCCTTTTATCTGGTATTGTTGAAGCAGAAGGAGCCTTTTCTTACGGTGATATCGTGACGGTATTTGACAAGGAAAGTGGAAAATCACTTGGAAAAGGACGTGTGCAATTTGGAGCATCTGCTTTGGAGGATATGTTGCGTTCTCAAAAAGCCAAGGGGGTCTTGATTCACCGTGATGACTGGATTTCCATTACTCCTGAAATCCAACTACTCTTTACAGAATTTTAGAGGTAAACTATGGTAAGTACACAAGAACAATTTGAACAGGTACAGGCTGTTAAAAAATCGATCAACACAGCTAGTGAAGTCGTGAAAAACCAAGCCCTGCTAGCCATGGCTGACCACTTAGTGGCTGCTACTGAGGAGATTTTAGCAGCCAATGCCATTGATATGGAAGCTGCTAAGGGTAAAATCTCAGATGTGATGTTAGATCGTCTTTATTTGGATGCAGGACGTATAGAAGCAATGGCAACTGGGATTCGTGAAGTGGTTGCTTTACCAGATCCAATCGGTGAAGTTTTAGAAACCAATCAACTTGAAAATGGTTTGGTTATCACCAAGAAACGGGTGGCTATGGGTGTTATCGGTATTATCTATGAAAGCCGTCCAAATGTGACGTCTGACGCGGCTGCTTTGGCTCTCAAGAGTGGAAATGCGGTTGTTCTTCGTAGTGGGAAGGATGCCTATCAAACTGCCCATGCCATTGTCACAGCCTTGAAGAAGGGCTTGGAAACAACTACTATTCACCCAGATGTGATTCAACTGGTGGAAGATACCAGCCGAGAAAGCAGCTATGCCATGATGAAGGCAAAGGGCTATCTAGATCTTCTCATTCCTCGTGGAGGGGCTGGTTTGATCAATGCCGTAGTTGAAAATGCTATCGTACCTGTTATCGAGACAGGAACTGGGATTGTCCATGTCTATGTAGATAAGGATGCAGATGACGACAAGGCTCTGTCTATTATCAACAATGCTAAAACCAGTCGTCCTTCTGTCTGCAATGCCATGGAGGTTCTACTTGTTCATGAAGACAAGGCAGCAAGCTTCCTTCCTCGCTTGGAGCAAGTACTGGTTGCAGATCGAAAAGAATCTGGTCTGGAACCAATTCAATTCCGTTTGGATGAAAAAGCAAGTCAGTTTGTTTCAGGTCAAGCAGCTGAGGCCAAAGACTTTGACACTGAGTTTTTAGACTATGTCCTAGCGGTTAAGGTCGTGAGTAGTTTAGAAGAAGCGGTTGCGCATATTGAAGCTCATAGCACCCATCATTCGGACGCCATTGTGACGGAAAATGCCGAAGCTGCAGCATACTTTACAGATCAAGTGGACTCTGCAGCAGTCTATGTCAATGCCTCAACTCGTTTCACAGATGGTGGCCAATTTGGTCTTGGCTGTGAAATGGGGATCTCTACTCAGAAATTGCACGCGCGTGGTCCAATGGGCTTGAAGGAGTTGACTAGCTACAAGTATGTGGTTACTGGTGACGGACAGGTAAGGGAGTAAGAGATGAAGATTGGATTTATCGGTTTGGGGAATATGGGAGCTAGTTTGGCCAAGGCTGTTTTGCAGGCCAAGACGGGTGATGACCTTCTCCTTGCCAATCGTAGTCAAGCCAAGGTGTATTCTTTCATTTCTGACTTTGGCGGTCAAGCTTCCAGCAACGAAGAAATCTTTGCAGAAGCAGATGTGATTTTTCTAGGTGTTAAGCCAGCTCAGTTCTCAGACTTGCTTTCTCAATACCAGACCATCCTTGAAAAAAGAGAAAGTCTTCTTTTGATTTCCATGGCAGCTGGATTGACCTTGGAAAAACTGGCTAGTCTTCTTCCAAGTCAGCACCGAATTATTCGTATGATGCCAAATACCCCTGCTTCTATCGGGCAAGGAGTGATTAGTTATGCCATATCAGCAAACTGTCGTGCTGAGGACAGTGAACTTTTTTGTCAGCTTTTAGCGAAGGCTGGTCTCTTGATTGAACTTGGGGAAAGCTTAATTGATGCAGCGACAGGTCTTGCAGGTTGTGGGCCGGCCTTTGTCTATCTTTTTATTGAGG
This sequence comes from Streptococcus sp. HMSC070B10, assembly GCF_001808665.1. Taxonomy (GTDB): domain Bacteria; phylum Bacillota; class Bacilli; order Lactobacillales; family Streptococcaceae; genus Streptococcus. Next base: position 270,731 of record NZ_KV794152.1, read on the forward strand.
CCTTGGCAGATGCAGGTGTTCAGACAGGATTGCCAAGAGAAACGGCATTGAAAATGGCGGCTCAAACTGTGGTAGGAGCTGGGCAATTGGTTCTAGAAAGTCAGCAACATCCTGGAGTATTGAAAGACCAAGTTTGTAGCCCAGGCGGTTCGACTATCGCTGGTGTAGCAAGCCTAGAAGCGCATGCTTTTCGAGGGACAGTCATGGAGGCAGTTGGTCAAGCCTACAAACGAACACAAGAACTAGGTAAATAAGAGGTGGCTTTGACTGCCTCTTTTATGGTGGTTGATACTCTTCGAAAATCTCTTCAAACTGCGTCAGCTTCCATCTGCAACCTCAAAACAGTGTTTTGAGCAACCTGCGGCTAGCTTCCTAGTTTGCTCTTTGATTTTCATTGAGTATGAAATGAGAAGAAAAAAGATTGTCACAAACCCCCATTTTTTTGATAGAATAGAAGTAGTAAAAAAGAAATGAGTTAGACATGTCAAAAGGATTTTTAGTCTCTCTTGAGGGACCAGAGGGAGCAGGAAAGACCAGTGTTTTAGAGGCTCTACTCCCAATTTTAGAGGAAAAAGGAGTAGAAGTGTTGACGACCCGTGAACCTGGCGGAGTCTTGATTGGAGAGAAAATTCGGGAAGTGATTTTGGACCCAAGTCATACTCAGATGGATGCTAAGACTGAACTCCTTCTCTATATTGCCAGTCGCAGACAGCATTTGGTGGAAAAAGTTCTTCCAGCCCTTGAAGCTGGCAAGTTGGTCATTATGGACCGCTTCATCGATAGTTCTGTTGCTTATCAGGGATTTGGTCGTGGCTTGGACATTGAAGCCATTGACTGGCTCAATCAGTTTGCTACAGATGGCCTCAAACCCGATTTGACACTTTATTTTGACATTGAGGTGGAAGAGGGACTAGCTCGCATTGCTGCTAATAGTGACCGTGAGGTCAATCGCTTGGACTTGGAAGGGTTGAACTTGCACAAAAAAGTTCGTCAAGGCTATCTTTCTCTTCTTGATAAAGAAGGAAATCGCATTGTCAAGATTGATGCCAGTCTCCCTTTGGAACAAGTTGTGGAAACTACCAAGGATATCTTGTTTGATAGAATGGGCTTGGCTAAATGAAACAAGAAGAATTAAAGGCTTGGCAACCAGACCAGTTTGACCGCTTTGTCCGTATCCTAGAACAAGACCAGCTCAATCACGCCTATCTCTTTTCAGGTTTCTTTGGAAGCTTGGAAATGGCGCAGTTTTTGGCTAAGAGCCTCTTTTGTACGGATAAAGTAGGCGTTTTACCATGTGAGAAATGCCGAAATTGCAAGCTGATTGAACAGGAAGAGTTTCCAGATGTTACCTTAATTAAGCCAGTCAATCAGGTCATCAAGACAGAACGTATTCGTGAATTGGTGGGACAATTTTCTCAAGCAGGGATTGAAAGTCAGCAGCAGGTTTTTATTATCGAGCAAGCTGAGAAAATGCATCCTAACGCGGCTAATTCTCTGCTCAAGGTCATCGAAGAACCCCAGAGTGAGGTTTATATTTTCTTCTTGACCAACGATGAGGAAAAGATGTTACCGACCATCCGTAGTCGGACCCAGATTTTCCATTTTAAAAAGCAAGAAGAAAAACTCATCTTCCTCTTAGAACAAATGGGACTGGTTAAGAAAAAAGCGACACTTTTAGCTCAGTTTGCTCAATCGCGAGTTGAAGCAGAAAAGTTGGCTAATCAGGCAAGTTTTTGGACCTTAGTCGATGAAAGTGAACGCCTGCTGACCTGGTTATTAGCCAAGAAAAAAGAAAGTTATCTCCAAGTTGCTAAATTAGCTAGCTTAGCAGATGACAAGGAAAAACAAGATCAGGTTTTACGGATTCTTGAAGTTCTCTGTGGACAAGATATCCTACAAGCAAGAGTAAGAGTGATTCTACAAGATTTGGTAGAAGCCAGAAAAATGTGGCAAGCTAATGTCAGCTTTCAAAATGCCATGGAATATCTGGTCTTAAAAGAAATATAAACTCAAAAATGAACGATAAAGAAAGGAAAGGGCTGGTTTATGAACAAGAAAGAATTATTTGATGCGCTGGATGATTTTTCCCAACAGTTATTGGTGACCTTGGCCGATGTGGAAGCCATCAAGAAAAATCTCAAGAGCCTGGTAGAGGAAAATACAGCTCTTCGCTTGGAAAATAGTAAGTTGCGGGAACGCTTGGGTGAGGTGGAAGCAGACGCTCCCGTCAAGGCCAAGCATGTTCGCGAAAGTGTCCGTCGAATCTATAAAGACGGATTTCACGTATGTAATGATTTTTATGGGCAACGTCGGGAGCAGGACGAAGAATGTATGTTCTGTGACGAGTTGTTATACAGGGAGTAAGCATGCAGATTCAAAAAAGTTTTAAGGGGCAGTCTCCCTATGGCAAGCTGTATCTAGTGGCAACGCCGATTGGCAATCTAGATGATATGACCTTTCGTGCCATCCAGACCTTGAAAGAAGTGGACTGGATTGCTGCTGAGGACACGCGCAATACAGGTCTTTTGCTCAAGCATTTTGACATTTCGACAAAGCAGATCAGTTTTCATGAGCACAATGCCAAGGAAAAAATTCCTGATTTGATTGGTTTCCTGAAAGCAGGGCAAAGTATTGCTCAGGTATCCGATGCGGGTTTGCCTAGTATCTCAGACCCTGGTCATGATTTGGTTAAGGCAGCCATTGAGGAAGAAATTGCAGTTGTCACCGTTCCAGGTGCCTCTGCAGGGATTTCTGCCTTGATTGCCAGTGGTTTAGCGCCACAGCCACATATCTTTTACGGTTTCTTACCGAGAAAATCAGGCCAGCAAAAGCAATTTTTTGACTCGAAAAAAGACTATCCAGAAACTCAGATTTTCTACGAATCGCCCCATCGTGTGGCAGATACGCTAGAAAATATGCTAGAAGTCTACGGTGACCGTTCGGTCGTCTTGGTCAGAGAATTGACCAAAATTTATGAAGAATACCAGCGAGGAAAGATCTCTGAATTGCTAGAAAGCATCGCTGAAAATCCACTCAAGGGAGAATGCCTTCTCATTGTTGAAGGTGCCAGCCATGATGTGGAGGAGAAGGACGAGGAGGACTTGTTTTCAGAAATCCAAGCCCGTATCCAGCAAGGCATAAAGAAAAACCAAGCCATCAAGGAAGTCGCTAAGATTTACCAGTGGAATAAAAGCCAGCTCTATGCTGCTTACCACGATTGGGAAGAAAATGACTAAACAGGGAAGTTTGCCTTCTTCCCTTTTTTTGTTATACTAGTAGAAGAAAAAAATAGAAAGATTTGTGGGAGTGAAAAAGTCCGGGGGACTTTTTCAGCCTGAGCCAAGAAATTCGAAAGCGAGGAAAGTCCTGTGGACTTTTTCAGCTTGAGCCAAGAAACTCGAAAGCTCATAAGTCCGATTGGCTTTTTCAATGTGAAATTTGTTTTCACACTCCCAAAGAGGTATTAGTGTCGTGTCTCAATCTTATATCAATGTTATCGGTGCTGGTTTGGCAGGTTCTGAAGCAGCCTACCAAATCGCAGAGCGTGGTATTCCAGTTAAACTTTATGAAATGCGTGGTGTCAAGTCAACACCCCAGCACAAAACAGACAATTTTGCTGAGTTAGTTTGTTCTAATTCCCTTCGTGGGGATGCTTTGACAAATGCAGTTGGTCTTCTCAAGGAAGAAATGCGTCGCTTGGGTTCTGTTATTTTGGAATCTGCTGAAGCTACACGAGTTCCTGCGGGTGGGGCTCTTGCGGTAGACCGTGATGGTTTCTCTCAAATGGTGACTGAAAAAGTGGCCAACCATCCCTTGATTGAAGTGGTTCGTGATGAAATTACAGAATTGCCAACGGACGTTATTACTGTGGTCGCTACTGGTCCTTTGACTAGCGATGCCCTGGCTGAGAAGATTCATGCCCTTAATGACGGCGATGGATTCTATTTCTATGATGCGGCAGCGCCTATTATCGATGTCAACACTATCGATATGAGCAAGGTCTATCTCAAGTCTCGTTATGATAAGGGAGAGGCGGCCTATCTCAATGCCCCTATGACTAAGCAAGAATTTATGGATTTCCATGAGGCCTTGGTCAATGCGGAGGAAGCACCGCTCAATTCTTTTGAAAAAGAAAAGTACTTTGAAGGATGTATGCCTATCGAAGTCATGGCCAAGCGTGGCATAAAAACAATGCTTTATGGTCCTATGAAGCCAGTCGGTCTTGAGTATCCAGACGACTACACAGGACCTCGTGATGGCGAATTCAAAACACCTTACGCGGTTGTCCAACTTCGTCAGGACAATGCAGCTGGTAGTCTCTACAATATCGTCGGTTTCCAGACCCACCTCAAATGGGGAGAACAAAAGCGTGTCTTCCAAATGATTCCAGGTCTTGAAAATGCTGAGTTTGTTCGCTATGGTGTCATGCACCGCAATTCTTACATGGATTCACCAAATCTTCTTGAGCAGACTTACCGTTCTAAGAAACAACCAAATCTCTTCTTTGCTGGTCAAATGACGGGTGTGGAAGGCTATGTTGAGTCAGCAGCGTCAGGATTAGTTGCGGGAATTAACGCGGCTCGTCTCTTCAAGGGAGAAAGCGAGGCTATTTTCCCAGAGACCACAGCGATTGGAAGTCTGGCTCATTACATCACCCATACGGACAGCAAACATTTCCAACCAATGAATGTCAATTTTGGGATTATCAAAGAGTTGGAAGGCGAGCGTATCCGTGATAAGAAGGCTCGTTATGAAAAAATTGCAGAGCGTGCCCTTAACGATTTAGAGGAATTTTTAACGGTCTAATTTTTTTGAAAGAATTGCTCATGATACTATAAAAATCTTAGAATTTGTGATAAAATAGGTAGGATAAAAAAAGGAGAGTGAAAATGGCGAATCCCAAGTATAAACGTATTTTAATCAAGTTATCAGGTGAAGCCCTTGCCGGTGAACGTGGCGTAGGGATTGATATCCAAACAGTTCAAACAATCGCAAAAGAGATTCAAGAAGTTCATAGCTTAGGTATCGAAATTGCCCTTGTTATTGGTGGAGGAAATCTCTGGCGTGGAGAACCTGCTGCAGAAGCAGGTATGGACCGCGTTCAGGCAGATTACACAGGAATGCTTGGGACTGTTATGAATGCTCTTGTGATGGCAGATTCATTGCAACAAGTTGGTGTCGATACACGTGTTCAAACAGCCATTGCCATGCAACAAGTGGCAGAGCCTTACGTACGTGGACGTGCCCTTCGTCACCTTGAAAAAGGCCGTATCGTTATCTTTGGTGCCGGAATTGGTTCACCTTACTTCTCAACCGATACAACAGCGGCTCTTCGTGCAGCTGAAATCGAAGCAGATGCCATCCTTATGGCTAAAAATGGTGTCGACGGTGTTTACAATGCCGATCCTAAGAAGGACAAGACAGCCGTTAAGTTTGAAGAATTGACTCACCGTGATGTTATCAACAAAGGTCTTCGTATCATGGACTCAACAGCTTCAACCCTCTCAATGGATAACGACATTGACTTGGTTGTCTTCAACATGAACCAACCAGGCAACATCAAACGTGTCGTATTTGGTGAAAATATCGGAACAACAGTTTCAAACAATATCGAAGAAAAGGAATAAGAAAGATTATGGCTAACGCAATTATTGAAAAAGCTAAAGAGAGAATGACCCAGTCTCACCAATCACTTGCTCGTGAATTTGGTGGTATCCGTGCCGGTCGTGCCAATGCAAGCTTGCTTGACCGTGTACATGTAGAATACTACGGAGTAGAAACTCCTCTTAACCAAATCGCTTCAATTACGATTCCAGAAGCGCGTGTTTTGTTGGTCACACCATTTGACAAATCTTCATTGAAAGACATCGAACGTGCCTTGAACGCTTCTGATCTTGGTATCACACCAGCTAACGACGGTTCTGTGATTCGCTTGGTTATCCCAGCTCTTACAGAAGAAACTCGTCGTGACCTTGCTAAAGAAGTGAAGAAGGTCGGTGAGAATGCTAAAGTGGCTGTCCGCAATATCCGTCGTGATGCTATGGATGAAGCTAAGAAACAAGAAAAAGCAAAAGAAATCACTGAAGACGAATTGAAGACTCTTGAAAAAGATATTCAAAAAGTAACAGACGATGCTGTTAAACACATCGATGACATGACTGCTAATAAAGAAAAAGAACTTTTGGAAGTCTAAAAATAAACAGAAAAACTCAGTTGGCATTGCTGGCTGAGTTTTATTCGAAAGAAGGAAATATGAATACAAATCTTGCAAGTTTTATCGTTGGGCTGATCATCGATGAAAACGATCGTTTTTACTTTGTGCAAAAGGATGGTCAAACCTATGCTCTTGCTAAGGAAGAAGGTCAGCATACAGTAGGGGATACGGTCAAAGGTTTTGCCTACACGGATATGAAGCAAAAACTCCGCCTGACAACTCTAGAAGTGACCGCCACTCAGGACCAATTTGGTTGGGGAACTGTAACGGAAGTTCGTAAAGACTTGGGTGTCTTTGTGGATACAGGCCTTCCTGATAAGGAAATCGTTGTGTCACTCGATATTCTCCCTGAGCTCAAGGAACTCTGGCCTAAGAAGGGCGACCAACTTTACATCCGTCTTGAAGTGGACAAGAAAGACCGTATCTGGGGACTCTTGGCTTATCAAGAAGACTTCCAACGTCTGGCTCGTCCTGCCTACAACAATATGCAGAACCAAAACTGGCCAGCCATTGTATACCGTCTCAAGCTGTCAGGAACTTTTGTTTACCTGCCAGAAAATAACATGCTTGGCTTTATCCATCCTAGCGAGCGCTATGCAGAGCCACGTTTGGGTCAAGTTTTAGATGCGCGTGTCATTGGTTTCCGTGAAGTGGATCGTACTTTGAACCTATCCCTTAAACCTCGTTCCTTTGAGATGTTGGAAAATGATGCTCAGATGATTTTGACTTATTTGGAAAGCAATGGCGGTTTCATGACCTTAAATGATAAGTCATCTCCTGAGGATATCAAGGCAACCTTTGGCATTTCTAAAGGTCAGTTTAAAAAAGCTCTAGGTGGTCTTATGAAGGCTGGTAAAATCAAGCAAGACCAGTTTGGGACAGAATTGATTTAGGGTGGCATATGAGAAAATCATTTTACACTTGGCTCATGACCGAGCGCAATCCTAAAAGTAATAGTCCCAAGGCTATCTTGGCAGACCTCGCTTTTGAAGAATCAGCCTTTCCAAAACATACAGATGATTTTGATGAGGTGAGTCGCTTTTTGGAAGAACATGCCAGTTTCTCTTTTAACCTAGGAGACTTTGACGTTATTTGGCAAGAATACTTAGAACACTAGCATGATTCACTGGGTTTGGGCTAGTAATTTCTCCATCCCTTTGCTATAATAAAAAGAAATAAAAGGATTAGAGAGGTTCTTTATTTGAAGGAACATTCAATAGACATTCAACTGAGTCATCCAGATGACCTGTTTCATCTTTTTGGTTCCAATGAGCGTCATCTTCGTTTGATGGAAGAAGAGCTTGATGTGGTTATTCATGCCCGTACGGAGATTGTGCAGGTTTTGGGAGAAGAGGCTGCCTGTGAGGAAGCTCGTCAGGTTATTCAGGCTCTCATGGTCTTGGTGAATCGTGGGATGACCGTTGGCACGCCAGATGTGGTGACTGCGATTAGCATGGTCAAAAACGATGAAATTGACAAGTTTGTCGCCCTTTATGAAGAAGAAATTATCAAGGACAATACAGGGAAGCCTATTCGCGTCAAAACCTTGGGTCAAAAGCTTTATGTGGACAGTGTTAAACAGCACGATGTGACCTTTGGAATTGGGCCTGCAGGGACAGGGAAGACCTTTCTTGCAGTGACCTTGGCAGTGACTGCCCTTAAACGTGGTCAGGTTAAGCGGATTATATTGACACGTCCAGCGGTGGAGGCAGGAGAGAGTCTAGGTTTTCTTCCAGGTGATCTTAAGGAGAAGGTGGATCCTTACCTTCGACCTGTTTACGATGCCTTGTATCAGATTCTGGGAAAAGACCAAACAACTCGTCTTATGGAGCGAGAAATTATCGAGATTGCGCCACTTGCCTATATGCGTGGACGGACCTTGGATGATGCCTTTGTCATTCTCGATGAAGCGCAAAATACGACCATCATGCAGATGAAGATGTTCTTGACTCGTTTAGGCTTTAATTCTAAGATGATTGTCAATGGAGATATCAGTCAGATTGACCTACCACGTAATGTCAAGTCCGGTTTGATTGATGCTCAAGAGAAACTCAAGAACATTCAACAGATTGACTTTGTTCATTTTTCAGCCAAGGATGTGGTTCGCCATCCAATTGTCGCTCAGATTATTCGAGCTTATGAACCAGCTCCAATTAAAAAAGAAGAGAGTGAAGAAAACCAAGAAGAAACAGAGTAGCAAAAAAGAGCAGTTCAGGTGGAATTGCTCTTTCTTTTATATGATAATTAGATTTCGGGAACTATATATCAATTTATACTAGACACAAGATATAGTGCTTACGAGAATATCAAAAAGGCGACTTACAAACGGAAATCTTCTTTTAATAATGTCTAAATTCTTCGCAGTATTTCAAAATTTTGATATAATAGAAGTAACAAAAATAAAGGAAATTAAGTATTATGAACGCAATCACAGCTCACAGCTCACAGCTCACAGCTCACAGCTCACGCTGATTATGTAATCGGACGTGTTTTTTGTCAAGCATTAAAACAGGCATTTTCACATTTTTGTGAGAAGGCTTTTTATGTTGAGTTTTCTGAGTTATCTTTAGAGAGAAATGGGGAGCTACAATATGCATAACCATTTCTCAAACGAAGTTGATGGACAACTCAAGTTTTATCAAGATTATCTACCTCTAGTTGATAATACTTTGAAAATAGATGATATTTTAACGGATTACACAGATGGTATTGTAAATGGAAATCTGATTGAATTTAAAGTTGTTATCAATGATATTAACACTGTTCTATTCCAAGCCATCAAATATCTATCTGCTCGGAGAATCAAAGGAAAAGAAATTCCCAAAAACATTCTGCTTGTGTCGCTAACGAATGAAAAAATCTACGTTTTTGATAGTCAGGACTATTTAACACATATCGAAAAAGTATATTTTGGTGGTGCAAGTGTAAAAACCTCTGGTTTTTCTTCTGGTAATCCTCTTGCAGTTTTAGAATACGGTCAAAATCAACTAGACGAAGATCGTCTTATTAAATTACTACGTTCAAAGCAATATACAAAAATTAACATCGATGAAAACTGTATTGTTGGTTGGGCAGAACGTTTTTATCGTGAAAACAAAGGAGCTAAAAAGTCTGATTTTATTGGTGATCATACTGGTAAAGTTAAAATTATTGGTGAAATTCGGAAACCTGAGAAACTAAAAGAATTTATCAATCCCTATATCGGTGAAACTAATGCACAATTTCACTATTTGATGGATAAACTCAATGATACTTTACAAAAGAAAAACTTAGGAGCTTTCTACACTCCTGAACCTTATGTTCAAAAGTCATTGGAGCTAGTCCGACAAGCTATTAAGCGTGTTCCAGAAGGAAATGATTATATTATTTTGGATAGATGTGCCGGAACTGGAAATTTAGAGAAATTAATGAGTGATGAGGAATTAAGTCACTGCGTATTGTCAACTGTCGAATACTATGAGTATAAAGTTCTGCTAGAGTTACTCGGTGACAAAGTTCGTAACATTATTCCACCAACTGAAAAAGAAGATACTTTTAATATGGGGTTAGTCCGAGGAGCGGATGCTCTTAGCGAGGAATATATCAATAATGAAATTATTCAAAACTATATCAACGATCCAAAATTAACAATTATTTTGTATGAAAATCCACCTTATGCGGAAACAACTTCTATCGAACATCAAAAAGCTGGTTCAGGTAAATCATCGTCTGCTTGGAAAAAAAGCTTTTTAGTAAACGAAATGAAAAAAGAAGTAAGAGGTCCAGCAACAAATGACCTTGGAAATATTTTTATTTGGTCTGCTTTCAAATATTATTTACGCCAACCAACAGATTCTTATATTGTCTATAGTCCAGTGAAATACTGGAAAGCTCAACATTTAGTCAATCAAAAATTTTTAGGTGGGTTTGCCTTTAACCGCAAACACTTTCACACTAACATCGATGCAATGATTATGTGTGCTCTTTGGAGTAACGAAGAGTTCTTTCAAGAATGCCTTGCTTTAGAAGCATATAACATTGATAAGCAAGGGAGAATTATTCGAGAAGACAATCTAAATATTGAAAAAACTTATTCAAAATACAGTGAATGTTACTATGATAAACGAAATGATAGCAACGATAGATTTGACGGAATCCATACAGGTCTAAATGGTCTAGAACCCGAGGGGCAAAAATTAAGAATAAAACCACGTTACAATAAAAATATCATTGGATACTTAGTTGCTGATAGTGTCGGATTTGATAATCCTGATGCTAAATCAAGCTTATTGATAGCGGGTAGATATAATGGAAATGGTTTTTTCCTTCGTTCTGATAATTTCTTAGAAAAGCTCCCAATGTTTGCCGCCAGTCGCTACATTACTTATAATCGTCACTGGACACAGCGTGCTAATATTATGAAATCTGCCGATGGCGCTGAACGTTTTAATAAAGCTGTATCAAGTAACAAGATTGAACAAGACTTATTAAAAATTCTGCTCTTCACAACACTTGAAACGCAAAATCACATGAGAAGTTTATATGGTTCTGATGGACGATTCTACCGAAATGAGTTGTCATTGGATAACTCTAATGGAGATACGCTAGCAACAGTCAACTTAGCAAAATTGAAACAAGGTTCTAAAGAGACTGATTTATTTGAACAATGGGGAAAAGTCCTAACAGAAGCTAAGAAAACGAAAAATTATAATTCTAAATTAACGTATTCAGTATATCAGATTATTGATGAGCTTAACACATCTGAAAAAGATGAAAATGATAAGACAATCTATAACTATCCCGAATTAAACGGACACTTGAATACATTGAAAACAAAGGTAAAAGAATATTATAATTCTGAAATTGTTCCATTCCTATTTGAGTATGAATTTTTGAAATAAGCATGAAAAAGACGATTTCCGCTTGGAAATCGCCTTTTTGATATTCTCGTAAGTACTATATATTGTGTCTTGTGTAAACTGATATATAGTTCCCAAAAAGTAAATACTAGCTTCAAAAAAGGAAAGAAAAAATGACGAATCTTCATTGTCAGTAGGACTCTGAATTATGTAATTATTGATCTTAAGAAACATTTAGAAATGCTTCCAAAGATCAGAAAACCCTCTTCTCTAGAATTAATTATTTGGTAGTCGATGTCATCGCATCTTGTTGTAACTTCTTTTTTATGCTATATTGGTAGAAAATATTTTTAAATGGAGGAGAAGTATGGAATCAATCTTTTTAAAACTAGCCCAGTATCCAATAGTGGAGACAGAGCGTTTATTGCTTAGACCTGTATCCTTGGATGATGCAGAAGCCATGTTTGAGTATGCCTCGGACAGAGAAAACACGCGTTACACTTTTCCAACCGATCAAAGCTTGGAAGAAACCAAGAATAACATTGCTCAGTTCTACTTGGCAAATCCCTTGGGACGCTGGGGAATAGAACTAAAAAGCAATGGTCAGTTTATTGGAACCATTGACTTGCACAAGATTGATCCTGTTCTTAAGAAGGCAGCTATTGGCTACATTATCAATAAAAAGTATTGGAATCAAGGATTAACGACAGAAGCCAATCGTGCTGTGATTGAACTGGCTTTTGAGAAGATAGGGATGAATAAGTTGACTGCCCTTCACGATAAGGATAATCCTGCGTCAGGCAAGGTAATGGAGAAATCAGGTATGCGCTTCTCCCACGAAGAACCTTATGCTTGTATGGACCAGCATGAAAAAGGTCGTATCGTTACAAGAGTTCATTATGTATTGACCAAGGAAGACTATTTTGCAAATTAATAAGCAGTTGAGAAGAAATTTTCAACTGTTTTTTCTTCCTCTTACGAATAATCTAAGAGAGGAGAAAATATGGAAGCAATTATCGAGAAAATCAAAGAGTATAAAATCATTGTTATCTGTACTGGACTAGGTTTACTTGTCGGCGGATTTTTCCTGCTAAAGCCAGCTCCACCAACACCTGTCAAGGAAACGAATTTGCAGGCAGAAGTTGCAGCTGTTTCCAAGGATTTATTAACCGAAAAGGAAGTGAAGAAGGAAGAAAAGGCAGAACCTCTTGAACAAGACCTAATCACAGTAGATGTGAAGGGTGCTGTTAAATCGCCAGGGATTTATGATTTGCCTGTAGGTAGTCGAGTAAATGATGCCGTTCAGAAGGCAGGTGGCCTGACAGAGCAAGCAGACAGCAAATCGCTCAATCTAGCTCAGAAAGTTAGTGATGAAGCTCTGGTCTACGTTCCAATTAAGGGAGAAGAAGCAGCTAGTCAACAGACTGGTTCGGGGACGGATTCTTCGACAAGTAAAGCAAAGAAGGTCAATCTCAACAAGGCCAGTCTGGAAGAGCTTAAACAGGTCAAGGGTCTGGGTGGCAAACGAGCTCAGGATATTATCGACCATCGTGAATCAAATGGGAAATTCAAGTCGGTTGATGAACTTAAGAAGGTTTCTGGTATTGGTGCAAAAACCATAGAAAAGCTAAAAGACTATGTTACAGTGGATTAAGAATTTCCCCATTCCCCTAATCTATCTGAGTTTTCTATTGCTCTGGCTTTATTACGCCATTTTCTCAGCATCATATATCGCACTGTTAGGCTTCGTTTTTCTGCTAGTCTGTCTCTTTATCCAATTTCCGTGGAAGTCTGTTAGAAAAGTTCTAGTGATTTGTGGAATCTTTGGTTTCTGGTTTCTGTTTCAAAATTGGCAACAGAGTCAAGCGAGTCAAAATTTGGCGGATTCTGTTGAAAGGGTGCGGATTTTGCCTGACACTATTAAGGTCAATGGTGATAGCCTGTCCTTTCGTGGTAAGCATGATGGACGCATTTTTCAAGTCTATTATAAACTCCAGTCCGAGGAGGAGAAAGAAGCCTTTCAAACCTTAATAGACCTTCATGAGATAGAACTTGAAGGAAAACTTTCGGAGCCAGAAGGGCAGAGAAATTTTGGTGGTTTTGACTACCAAGCCTATCTGAAGACTCAGGGAATTTTCCAGACTCTCAATATCAAAAAAATTCAGTCACTTCAAAAGGTTGGCAGTTGGGATATAGGTGAAAACCTGTCCAGCTTACGTCGAAAGGCTGTAGTTTGGATCAAGACGCACTTTCCAGACCCTATGCGCAATTACATGACGGGGCTTCTATTAGGACATCTGGACACCGACTTTGAGGAGATGAATGAGCTTTATTCTAGTCTAGGAATTATCCATCTTTTTGCCTTGTCGGGCATGCAGGTAGGCTTTTTCATGGACGGATTTAAGAAACTTCTCTTGCGATTGGGCTTGACCCAAGAAAAGTTGAAGTGGTTGACTTATCCCTTTTCCCTTATCTATGCGAGGCTAACTGGATTTTCAGCATCGGTCATTCGCAGTCTCTTGCAAAAATTATTGGCTCAACATGGTGTTAAGGGCTTGGATAATTTTGCCCTGACTGTGCTTGTTCTCTTTATCGTCATGCCCAACTTTTTCTTGACAGCAGGAGGAGTCTTGTCCTGCGCTTATGCTTTTATCTTGACCATGACTAGCAAAGAAGGCGAGGGGCTCCATGCTGTTGCTAGAGAAAGTCTTGTCATTTCTTTGGGTATATTACCCATTTTATCCTTCTATTTTGCAGAATTTCAACCATGGTCCATCCTTTTGACCTTTGTCTTTTCCTTTCTATTTGACTTGGTCTTCTTACCTCTCTTGTCTATCTTATTTGCCCTTTCTTTTATCTATCCAGTTATTCAGCTTAATTTTCTCTTTGAGTGGTTGGAAAGCATTATTCGTTTGGTATCACAGGTGGCAAGTAGGCCTCTGGTCTTTGGACAACCCAATGCATGGCTGTTGATACTACTATTAATTTCTTTGGCTTTGGTCTATGATTTGAGGAAAAGCATAAAAAGGCTAGCAGTATTGAGCTTATTGATTACGGGTATCTTTTTCTTGACTAAGCATCCACTGGAAAATGAAATTACCATGCTGGATGTGGGGCAAGGAGAAAGTATTTTCTTACGGGATGTAACTGGGAAAACCATTCTCATAGATGTCGGTGGCAAGGTAGAATCTGATAAGAAAATCGAAAAATGGCAAGAAAGGACGACGACCAGCAATGCCCAGCGAACCTTGATTCCCTATCTCAAAAGTCGAGGAGTAGCTAAGATTGACCAGCTAATTTTGACTAACACGGACAAGGAGCATGTTGGAGATTTGTTAGAGGTGACCAAGGCTTTCCATGTAGGCGAAATTTTAGTGTCCAAAGGCAGTTTGAAACAGAAGGAATTTGTGGCAGAACTACAGGCAATTCAAACCAAGGTGCGCAGTGTGACAGCAGGAGAGAACTTGCCAATTTTTGGAAGTCAGTTAGAAGTCTTATCTCCAAGGAAAATAGGAGATGGAGGTTATGATGATTCCCTGGTTCTGTATGGAAAACTCTTGGATAAGTACTTTCTCTTCACAGGAAATTTGGAGGAGAAAGGGGAGAAGGAATTGCTGAAGCAGTATCCTGACCTAGAAGTGGATGTTTTGAAAGCTGGCCAACATGGCTCTAAAAAATCATCAAATTCAGCCTTTTTAGAACATCTCAAACCAGAGATGACTCTCATCTCAGTTGGAAAGAACAATCGAACGAAACTCCCCCATCAGGAAACCTTGACACGACTGGAAGGTATCAATAGCAAAGTTTACCGAACTGACCAGCAAGGAGCTATACGCTTTAAAGGTTGGAAAAATTGGAAAATCGAAAGTGTTCGATAGGAAGGACAAATATTATATATTAGTAAAATAAACTAAAAATCTGTTGCATAATAATGATAAAAACGATATAATGAAAGCGTATTCAAGTTCAATGATATAAAACTATTAAAAATTAGTAAAAACCATTTAATTAGTTAGTTTATGATCTATTGGTCTTTTTCAGTCCAGTGTATCTGCTGTGAGCGTTCTTAAAACTTATAGGTATGATTGGAAAGTGTAGTACGAACTATCACAGTCTCGTTATGACAGCTATTCAGAGTATAAAGTTGGTTCTGGCTGAAATTACAATCGTTATGAGGTACTAAACTACTACAGCGGAGGCTATTAATCCAAAAAGGAGGGCTAGATATGTTGCAGCTTACTCATGTGACCTTAAAAACGCGACAAGTCATCTTACAAGATGTTGATTTTACATTTGAAAAGGGTAGGATTTATGGTATTCTTGCTATCAATGGCTCTGGAAAGACGACACTATTCCGCGCCATTAGCAACTTAATTCCCATAAGTAGTGGAAATATCGCAGTCCCTCCTTCTTTATTTTATTATGAGAGTATTGAATGGCTGGATGGAAACTTAAGTGGGATGGACTACCTTCGTCTTATCAAAAACATCTGGAAGTCAGGGCTGAACTTGGGGGATGAAATTGATTACTGGGAAATGTCTGACTATATCAGCCTTCCCATCCGCAAGTATTCCTTAGGCATGAAGCAACGCTTGGTGATTGCCATGTATTTCCTCAGTCAGGCGAAATGCTGGCTCATGGATGAGATTACAAATGGCTTAGATGAGTATTATCGACAGAAGTTTTTTGATAGGCTAGCACAAATCGATAGACAAGAGCAACTGGTTCTTTTAAGTTCCCACTATAAGGAAGAGTTGGTTGATGTCTGCGATAGAGTAGTAACCATTCATCAGGGGCAAATAGAAGAGGTTTAGTTTATGAAAGATGTTAGTCTATTTTTATTAAAAAAAGTTTTCAAAAGTCGCTTAAACTGGATTATCTTAGCTTTATTTGTATCTGGACTCGGTGTTACCTTTTATTTTAATAGTCAGACTGCAAACTCCGTCAGCTTGGAGAGCGAGTTGGAAACCCGTCTTGTAAAAAATGAGAGAGTCATCAATGAATATGAAGAGAAACTCTCCCAAATATCTGACACCAGCTCGGAGGAATACCAGTTTGCTAAAGAAAATTTAGACTCGCAAAAAAATCATTTGACTCAAAAGACAGAAATTCTGACTTTATTAAAAGAAGGGCGCTGGAAAGAAGCCTACTATTTGCAGTGGCAAGATGTAGAGAAGAGTTATGAAATTTTATCAAAGGAACCGACTGCTAGTTCTGACTTAAAAATGGCGGTTGACCGCGAACGAAAGACTTACCAAGCCCTGTATCCCTTGAACATAAAAGCACATCCTTTGGAGTTTCCGACCCACGGGATTGATCAGATTGTCTGGATTTTAGAGGCTATCATCCCAACCTTGTTTGTAGTTGCTATTATTTTTATGCTAACGCAACTATTTGCAGAAAGATATCAAAATCATCTGGATACAGCTCAGTTATATCCTTTTTCAAAAGTGACATTTGCAATGTCTTCTCTTGGAGTTGGGGTGGGCTATGTAACTGTGCTGTTTATCGGAATCAGCGGATTTTCTTTTCTAGTGGGAAGTCTGATAAGTGGTTTTGGACAGTTAGATTATCCCTACCCGATTTATAGCTTAGTGAATCAAGAGGTAACTATTGGAAAGATACAAGATGTGTTATTTCCTAGCTTGCTCTTAACTTTCTTAGCCTTTATCGTCATTGTGGAAGTCGTCTACTTGATTGCTTACTTTTTCAAGCAAAAAATGCCTGTCCTCTTTCTTTCACTTATTGGGATTGTTGGCTTATTGTTTGGCATTCAAACAATTCAGCCTCTTCAAAAGATTGCACATCTGATTCCCTTTACTTACTTGCGTTCAGTGGAGATTTTATCTGGAAGATTACCTAAGCTGATTGATAATGTCAATCTAAATTGGGACATGGGGCTAGTTTTACTTCCTTGCCTGATTATCCTTTTGTTAGTGGGGATTCTATTTATCGAAAGATGGGGAAGTTTACGGAAAAAGGAAGTTTTTAATAGATTCTAGCTTTCCTATAGGGAAAATAAGTAAAAACTAACATAGAGAGGGAATCAACTTGGTTCTCTCTTTTTGATGTGGAAACCAAGCCAAAATACAAACAGAAACTTTTCAAAAAAATAACTTTTTATCTTGACAAGGGCTAGAAAACTTGGTATCATATAAAAGTTGAGAAAAGCAGAAGTGAGAGCTTCTCGCCTTGTGACATCAAGTTGCCTGGCCCTACGGATGAAAAGTTTCTAAGAAACGCTATCATAACGTGCGGGCTTGTATATTTACGAGTCCGCTATTGTTTTTCTCTAATAAAACAAAAGAGGTGAAAACCATAGCAAAGCAAGACTTATTCATCAATGATGAGATTCGTGTACGTGAAGTTCGCTTGATTGGTCTTGAAGGAGAACAGCTAGGCATCAAGCCACTTAGTGAAGCGCAAGCTTTGGCTGATAACGCTAATGTTGACCTAGTATTGATTCAACCCCAAGCCAAACCGCCTGTTGCAAAAATTATGGATTACGGTAAGTTCAAATTTGAGTACCAGAAGAAGCAAAAAGAACAACGTAAAAAACAAAGTGTTGTTACTGTGAAAGAAGTTCGTCTAAGTCCAACTATTGACAAGGGTGACTTTGATACAAAACTTCGCAATGCACGCAAATTCCTTGAAAAAGGAAATAAAGTTAAGGTATCTATTCGCTTTAAGGGTCGTATGATTACCCATAAAGAGATTGGTGCAAAAGTTTTAGCCGAGTTTGCTGAAGCAACTCAAGATATTGCCATCATCGAACAACGTGCTAAAATGGATGGACGTCAAATGTTCATGCAATTGGCGCCAGCGACTGACAAAAAATAATTGTCAGAAAGTTAAATAAAGGAGAAAAAATCATGCCAAAACAAAAAACACACCGCGCATCAGCTAAACGTTTCAAACGTACAGGTTCTGGTGGACTTAAACGTTTCCGTGCTTACACTTCTCACCGTTTCCACGGAAAAACTAAGAAACAACGTCGTCATCTTCGTAAAGCATCTATGGTGCATTCAGGAGATTACAAACGTATCAAAGCAATGCTTACTCGCTTGAAATAATAGCTTGACTGTAAGTAAACAATTCTAGGAAATATTTGGAGGAAATAAAACATGGCACGTGTTAAAGGTGGCGTTGTATCACGCAAACGTCGTAAACGTATTCTTAAATTAGCAAAAGGTTACTATGGAGCTAAACACATCTTGTTCCGTACTGCAAAAGAACAAGTAATGAACTCTTACTACTATGCATACCGTGACCGTCGTCAGAAAAAACGTGACTTCCGCAAATTGTGGATCACTCGTATCAACGCGGCAGCTCGTATGAACGGACTTTCATACTCACAATTAATGCATGGTTTGAAATTGGCTGAGATCGAAGTTAACCGTAAAATGCTTGCTGACTTGGCTGTTAACGATGCAGCAGCTTTCACAGCTCTTGCAGATGCAGCTAAAGCAAAACTTGGTAAATAATAACTGATAAGACTGGAACAGGATTGTCCCAGTCTTTTTAAAAATAAAGGAGAAAAATATGGCTTCAAAAATGCTACATACTTGCTTGCGAGTAGAAAATCTTGAAAAATCAATTGCATTCTATCAAGATGCTTTTGGATTTAAAGAATTGCGTCGCAGAGATTTTCCAGACCATGCCTTCACGATTGTCTATCTAGGTCTTGAAGGTGACGACTA
The DNA here is from genome assembly GCF_001808665.1 of Streptococcus sp. HMSC070B10. Taxonomy (GTDB): domain Bacteria; phylum Bacillota; class Bacilli; order Lactobacillales; family Streptococcaceae; genus Streptococcus. The sequence continues at coordinate 289,483 of NZ_KV794152.1, forward strand.
TGAGTTGGAGTTGACTTATAACTACGATCATGGTCCTTATGTGGTTGGAGATGGATTTGCCCATATCGCCCTAAGTACACCTGATCTTGAAGCTCTTCATCAAGAGCATAGTGCAAAAGGATATGAAGTGACTGTGCCAAATGGTCTACCAGGAACTGCACCTAACTATTACTTTGTCAAAGACCCTGATGGCTACAAGGTTGAAGTCATTCGTGAAAAATAATCTCGTGAGGTCAAGTAGAATGTTCGTTTTCTACTTGACTTTTTTTTGCTGAAAGAGTATACTAGTAAAAATTTAACCTTTAAGGGGAGTCCAGAGAGACTCACAAGGTGTCAGATAAAAGAATAGTACAATTTTCTAGAGGAGACTTTTTGAGTGTGCTCTCTTCTGTTGTACGATTTTAACTGAGGCCTTGCACTAGCAAGGTCTTTTCTTTATCTGGTCCCCTTAAAATTTAAGGAGGAAAAGTCATGAATCCCACATGTAAGAAACGTTTGGGTGCTATTCGATTGGAAACCATGAAGGTGGTTGCACAGGAGGAAATCGCGCCAGCAATCTTTGAATTAGTTCTAGAAGGGGAAATGGTTGAAGCCATGCGAGCAGGCCAATTTCTTCATCTGCGTGTTCCCGATGATGCCCATCTCTTGCGCCGTCCTATTTCAATTTCATCTATTGATAAGGTAAAGAAGCAGTGTCACCTCATTTATCGGATTGAAGGGGCTGGGACAGCTATTTTCTCAACCTTAAGTCAGGGAGACACTCTTGATGTGATGGGTCCTCAGGGAAATGGTTTTGACTTGTCTGACCTTGATGAGCAGAGCCAGGTTCTCCTTGTTGGTGGGGGAATTGGTGTTCCGCCCTTGCTTGAAGTAGCCAAGGAATTGCATGCGCGTGGTGTGAAAGTAGTGACAGTTCTCGGTTTTGCCACTAAGGATGCTGTTATTTTAGAGACGGAATTAGCTCAATATGGTCAAGTCTTTGTAACGACAGATGATGGTTCTTATGGTATCAAGGGAAATGTCTCTGTAGTCATCAAGGATTTAGACAATCAATTTGATGCTGTTTACTCATGTGGGGCGCCTGGAATGATGAAGTATATCAATCAAACCTTTTATGACCACCCAAGAGCCTATCTATCTCTAGAATCTCGTATGGCTTGTGGGATGGGGGCTTGCTATGCCTGCGTCCTAAAAGTGCCAGAAAGCGAGACGGTCAGCCAACGTGTCTGTGAAGATGGCCCTGTTTTCCGCACAGGAACAGTTGTACTATAAGGAGAAAATCATGACTACAAATCGTTTACAAGTTTCTCTACCAGGCTTGGATTTGAAAAATCCGATTATTCCAGCATCAGGCTGTTTTGGTTTTGGTCAAGAGTATGCCAAGTACTATGATTTAGACCTTTTAGGTTCTATTATGATCAAGGCGACAACCCTTGAACCACGCTTTGGCAATCCAACTCCAAGAGTGGCAGAAACACCCGCTGGTATGCTTAATGCAATCGGTTTGCAAAATCCTGGTTTGGAAGTTGTTTTGGCTGAAAAGCTACCTTGGTTGGAAAGAGAATATCCAAATCTTCCCATTATTGCCAATGTAGCTGGTTTTTCAAAACAAGAGTATGCGGCCGTTTCTAGTGGTATTTCCAAGGCAACTAATGTAAAGGCCATCGAGCTCAATATTTCTTGCCCCAATGTTGACCACTGTAATCACGGACTCTTGATTGGTCAAGATCCAGATTTAGCTTATGATGTGGTGAAAGCAGCTGTGGAAGCCTCTGATGTACCAGTTTATGTCAAACTAACTCCTAGTGTGACCGATATCGTTACTGTCGCAAAGGCAGCAGAGGATGCAGGAGCAAGTGGCTTGACTATGATTAATACTCTGGTTGGAATGCGTTTTGACCTCAAAACCAGAAATCCAATCTTGGCCAATGGAACAGGTGGAATGTCTGGTCCAGCAGTCTTTCCAGTAGCCCTCAAACTTATCCGCCAAGTCGCCCAAACAACAGACCTGCCTATCATTGGAATGGGAGGAGTGGATTCGGCTGAAGCTGCCCTAGAAATGTATCTGGCTGGAGCATCTGCTATAGGAGTTGGAACAGCCAACTTTACCAATCCTTACGCCTGTCCTGATATTATCGAAAATTTACCAAAGGTTATGGATAAATATGGTATCAGCAGTCTAGAAAATCTACGCAAGGAAGTAAAAGCCAGTCTTAGATAAGCTAGACCATCATTATTGTCAATAAGACATAGAATCTTCATCATTTTGTAATATTTTCATATTTTAACTATGTTAAAATAAAGTTAATTACGAATGATGTAGATGAATATCTACTTAGGGGAGCAAAATGAAGAGAATACTACTTGTAAGTACAGCAGTTCTTGCATTGGCAATTGTGCCCACAACATCAGTCTTTGCTGAAGATAGTAAAACAACAGACCAAAGTCAAACGACGAATAAGAGTCAATCTGTGGACAAAAATCAGTCTAAAGATAAAAATCAGACTCCAGCATCAGAAGAGAAAAAGTTGTTGAAAATACAAAGAATGAAGCTGAAAAGACGGAAAAAAAGAAAGAACCAGTTGTTGTAAAAGAAAATAATTCTAAAAAAGAGGCTATTTCAAATAAAGAAAAAGTTGAAGAAGCTCATAAGAATGGTTGGCAGAAAGAGCATGGGAAATGGCTTTTTTATGAGAATAATCAACCAATCAAAAACTGGAAAAAGATTGCGGGTGTCTGGTATTTCTTTGATCAACATGGAATCATGGCCAGCAATACTATTGTTAATGACTATGCTTTTCGTACTAGTGGAGCAATGGTAGAAAATTCCTGGGTGAAAATTGCTGATAAATGGTATTATGCTACAGATTCAGGAAAGATTGTTCGTAATAGATGGGAAAAAATTAGCAATGTTTGGTATTACTTCAATCAAGACGGAGTTATGGCTAGCAATACTCTAGTGAACGATTATCTTCTTAATACTAGTGGAGCAATGGTAGAAAATTCCTGGGTG